>NZ_JAEKNT010000275.1 GCF_016406725.1 Sphaerochaeta sp. S2
GCATAAACATACTCACTATTCTTCAAGCGCATAAGCTGTCCTCGTACCATACATGCGACGGTCAGCCAGCTAACAATGGCCAATGCTACGAAAAGGTTCATGATGTTGCGTCCGAAGATGGCCATGAAGATAATGACCAGAAGCATGTAGGGAAGTCCGTACATGATATCTACGAAACGCATCAGGAAGAAGTCTATCTTGCCTCCAGCGTACCCGGCGATTGCTCCTAGCACTATGCCGATCAAGACACTGGTGATGGTTCCAACCAATCCGATGGCAATGGAGACCTGTCCACCGTAGATGATACGGCTGAGCATATCGCGTCCACTGTAGTCTGTTCCAAGGTAATAATGCCTTTCGTGCTTCAAGTCAGCAGTAATGTTTGCAGAGAGCACATCATTGACTGTAACTTCACGATTGATTGGGAATTCAGCCGTGCCCTCTTTGACTTCCTGTTTCAGCTCACGTTCAATAGTTCTGCTGATCGCAGTCTTCAGGCTGACCAACAAGTTGGTCTTGGCCATGTTTGCAATCCCTTTATCCCCAAGGCTCTGTAGCTCTAGTTCCAGATTTGCCTCGTATTCTTCATTGGTGAGGTCTGGGGTTGCTGCTTTCACAGAATTGAGTACTTGGCTTCGTACTTCATTCTGCACCTGATCGGCAATAACAGACTCCTCTACACCAAGGTATTCAGCGTAGATTCTCTGGATATCCAGGAAGTCCATTCGAGCAATATTCTTGCTCTTCCCTGTCTCAGGATCGGTATAAAACATTTTGTCGATGTTGATCAGGAATTCTGTATCAATTTTCTCCTGCAATCGGTCAATGGTACGCTGGTCGGCGGAACTGAAGGTGAATGTTCCAGCCTCTCTTTGTGCCTCTCCCTCAGCATAGAGGAAATTCCAAACCCTGTTGGTCTCATTTAAGGAGATCCACTTCTCAATCTGCTGACTCTCTTCTTCGGTTACCACCAAGCTGCCTGCTCTCCATGCCTTGAAGTACAGGTCATCCAGCTTGGTTTCCATCATCAGGTCCCCTGCAGTCTTGCTAAAGGATGGACGTAAGTGCTGGTGATCAAGAATAATCTGATCATATGGATGGATGGGAAGAAGCATTGCTGAAGCTGCAAGCAGTGAGTAGATGGCAACAATAATCATTCCGAGTACAGCCATCTTGTTTTTCTTCAGGCGCTTCCAAGCATCCTTACCTAGGCTATTGCCTACTACGACCTGGTCAAACTCGTTGAGGGCCGCTTCTTTTGGTTTTTTTTGTTTAAAGAACATGGTCCTCTCCTCTTATTTATACGTAATTCGTGGGTCGAGCTGCGCGTAGATGATGTCTACAAGGAAGTTCATCACAATCAGGATGGCTGAGTAGACAATGACTACCCCGACAATGAGGGTATAGTCACGGTTGAACGAGCTCTGTACGAAGAACTTGCCCAAACCAGGTACGCGGAAAATTTGCTCTACGACAATTGATCCGGTGATGATACCGGCAAATGCAGGACCAAGATAACTTACAATTGGAAGCATTGCACCTTTCATTGCATGCTTGAAAATGATAGTGGAGCTTTTCATCCCCTTGGCCTTTGCTGTACGGATATAATCACTTCTGAGTGTTTCCAGCATTGAGGAACGGGTCAAGCGTGCGATGTTTGCAAAATAGGCAAAGGAGAGGGATACTGCAGGAAGAATAACGGTCTTCCAACCTTCTCCTGTAGTGTACCAGCCACTGGTCGGCAGCCATTTCAGTTTCATTGCGAAGATGAGCTGCAGGACCGGGGCTATGACGAACAGCGGGACCGAGATACCGATGACGGCAACCCCCATACTAAGATAATCCAACCAGGTGTTCTGTCGAACTGCAGCCATAATACCTGCAGATATGCCAAAAACCAATGCAATGAGCATTGCATAGCTTCCCAGTACTACTGACTTCGGGAGGCTGTTGGCAATGTAGTAGTTTACATCATAGTCCTTGTACTTGAAGGAAGGGCCGAGATCGCCACGCAGAATATCAAACATATAACGGCCGTACTGTTGGATCAGCGGCTCGTCCAAGTGATATTTTGCGTTAATGTTTCTCTCCACTACTTCAGGAAGCTTGCGTTCACTGGCAAATGGGCCACCAGGGGCAATACGGACAATGAAAAAACTCAACGTGATGATAATCAAAAGCGTGGGAATCATTCCCAATAGTCGGTTCACGATATATTTTGTCATTCGTTTCCTCGTCTGTGAGTTTTGCTACATAGTAGAAAGGCAGAAAGGTGCACCTATGTACATACAGCATTTTTGATACTATACCAAGACGTTCATTTATGCAAGAATGATGTAAAATTCTAAAAGATTCTTACTTTTAGTCAGACGTAATCATATTGTGTATAATAAGATGTGCATCAATGACAGATGATGAAAATTTACATAAATTTACATAGTGTCAACAACCACCCTGAGGGAAGGGAGGTAGGAAAGAGCACTGAATTTATGCTAATCTATTTTTTTGTATAAGTACCAGGAGATAATTGAGCAATGAAGAAATTTTATATAGAAAATCTTGGATGTTCCAAGAACCAAGTAGATGCAGAACTACTGATCAAGCAACTTGAAGAAGATGCATTAGAGCTGACAGAAACTGCAAGTGAAGCCGATCTTATCCTGGTTAACACCTGTGGATTCATTGAGTCAGCTCGTGAACAGTCGATAGAAGCATTCTTCACACTGCATGAGGCAAATCCAGATGCAAAGATCATTCTCAGCGGATGCATGGCCCAGCGATACGCAGATGAGTTGCGTGAGCAGTTGCCAGAAGCCTCGGCCATTTTCGGCAACCGTGATCTTTCAGCAATCAAGGATGTGGTGAGAAAGGTATTTGCCGGTGACAGGGTCGTGGAAGTCCCTTCCTATCCAGTCCCAGAGAAAGAGGTATATGAACGAAATGAACTGCTCTCCTTCCCTGGAAGTGCATATTTGAAGATCAGTGAGGGGTGTAACCATTGGTGTGCCTACTGTGCCATCCCTCTCATAAGAGGTAATTTGCGAAGCAGACCCAAGCAGACCATCCTCACTGATGCAAGAGCATTGATTAGCCGAGGGGTGAAGGAAATTAATCTTATCGCCCAGGATCTGGCATCCTACGGAACCGACAGTCCTGAGCGAACCAGTCTTTTCATGGAATTGCTCGCTGACCTTGTTGCACTTGAAGGAGACTTCGTAGTGAGGCTTCTCTATATACATCCCGATGCATTTCCTTCCGAGTTGCCTGCATTCATCAAGGAGCATAAGAAAGTGCTGCCATACTTCGATATTCCATTCCAGCATGCAGATACTGCCATCCTGAGGAGCATGGGAAGAAAAGGGGACAAGGAGCAGCACCTGGCAATGATCGACCAGATCAGGGAAGTGCTCCCTGAAGCAGTTTTCCGATCCACGATTCTTTTAGGGTATCCAGGGGAAGATGAGCAGTCTTTTGCTGAGGTTCTTGATTTTCTCAAGCGCGCTCGCCTTGATTGGGTTGGCTCCTTCTTGTACAGCCGTGAGGAAGGGACCAAGGCATATGCACTTCGAGGGGAAAAGGAGCATGCGAAAGCCTTGAAGCGTGCACAAGGATTCCAGAAGCAGCTTGAAGCGTTGCAGGCTCCGATCACCAGTGAGAACCTGAAACGATTTATCGGTAAGGAGTATGATGTGCTTATTGAGGAACCGGTTGAGGGCGAAGACCTGGCGATCGGTCGTATGTATGCCCAGGCACCGGAGGTCGATGGACTTACCGTGGTAATGGGTCGCGACCTGAAAGCAGGAGAGGTTTTACGCTGCGGAATCCGAAGGGTCAATGGTCTTGACCTTGAGGCAATCCCCTTGAAAGGAGGCGTGTCTCATGGCTGAGCTGCAGGAACTTATGGATCAACTCAATGAAGCACAAAAGGAAGCTGTTCTTGAAAACAGTCATCCTCTGCTCGTCCTTGCAGGTGCTGGTAGTGGCAAGACACGCGTTATCACCACCAAGATTGCCTATGCCATCGAACAGCTTGGCATTCCTCCCTATAAGATTCTTGCGGTAACCTTCACCAACAAGGCAGCTAATGAGATGAAAGAACGTGTAGGGCAGATGTTGGAAGGTCGCTCAGATGTCAACGATTGCAATATCCGAACCTTTCACTCATTTGGTGCTTGGTTTCTCAGGAGATTCGGCTCAGAAATTGGCCTTGACGCAAACTTCACCATCTATGATGACGATGACTCTCTTAGTTTGCTTGCCTCTTGTTTTCCGAACTACAAGAAACGGGAACTTGATCCCATCATGAGAAAGATCAGCTATGCAAAGGATAGGGGACTGACCTATACGGACAATTTGCAGTCACTCAAGGTCGACTCCACCTTCAAGCGTATGTTTGAGGCATATGAGCGGAAGTTGCATCAGGTGGGAAATGTGGATTTTGCCGACCTGATCGGCCGCAGCATCGAGTTGCTTGAGACCAAACCAGAAATTCAACAGTGGGTTCACCGTCGTTTCAGCATGATCTTGGTGGATGAGTACCAGGATTCCAATGCTGCACAGTTCAAACTGCTGCATCGTTTGGTAGGTCCGGGAACCTTCATCTGCGTGGTAGGTGATGACGATCAGTCCATCTACCGGTTCCGTGGGGCGGAGGTGCAGAATATCCTCAGCTTCCCCAATCAGTATCCGATGGCCAGGACCGTTAAGCTTGAGCAGAACTATCGCTCAACACAGAATATCCTTGAAATTGCCAACAGTGTCATCAAGAACAACAAGGGAAGACACGAAAAACAGCTTTGGACAGCAAACAGAAAGGGTGGGAAGCCCCACCTCTTTTATGTGCAGGATGAGCAGGATGAAGCACTTCGTGTTGCTTCCATTGTCAAGAAAGACCGACGTTTTAACGAGAGTGCCGTGTTATACCGTACCAATGCACAGTCGGTGGCTTTCGAGACACTGTTCAAGCGCTCGGGGATTCCCTACAAGGTTGTTGGTGCTCTGCAGTTCTATGAGCGTGAAGAGGTGAAAGATGCCTTGGCCTTGCTCTTCCTGCTAACCAATACAAAGGACGAAGTCAATTTCAAGCGCATGATCAACAAGCCCACCCGGGGTATCGGCCCGGGTAGCCAGGATACCATTCTTGCCTACAGCCCGGAGGCGGAGGGAGATTTACTTGCGATGCTGCGTCTTGCCACCGAGAAGAGTGGGCTCTCAAACAAAGCAAGGGAAGGCGCAAAGCATTTTTTACGAATGTACGAGCACGCCCAGAAGATGCTTCAGGAAGGGGAATTGGTCGATTGTGCCTATTTCCTTATCAGGGAATCGGGGCTGCTTGATCACTACAGGAAGCTGGACCAGCAAAATACCACCAGCAAGGTGGAGAACCTGGAAGCATTGGTCAATGCTCTCTCTTCCTATGAGTCATCCCTGGAAGGGTTGTTGCTTTTTCTCGAGCAACTTTCGCTCGATCCAACCACTCTTGGACAGGAAGATCCCAGGGATAAGGATGGGGTTACCCTTATCACCATGCACAACACGAAAGGGTTGGAATTTGACAGGGTGTTTGTAGCCGGTCTTGAAGACGAACTGTTCCCTGGTCGATCTGCAGAGAGTGATGAGGATACTGAGGAAGAGCGCCGAATATTCTATGTTGCGGTGACACGGGCAAGGGAGGAGTTGTATCTTCTCAGTGCCCGCGCAAGGAAGATATGGGGTAAAACCAGCTACAATCATCCAAGCCGTTTCCTTGATGAGATAGACCCATCACTGCTTTCCGTGCAGGGTATACGGCCCGGTACAGATGTGGGGGGATTCGGCTATCAAGGTCTCTCCAGTCTCCAGGAAAAGCGAAAGAGACATGAATCCATGCCCTCCTCAAGATCTTCTTCCTCCTCCTGGGGCGCAAGCGGAGCTCCCATCATCCAGAAAGGATTTGGCAGTAAAGCCAAGACCTTCACCATGAAAACGGTGCATGAAGCAAAGGAAGGGGAACCCCTGTTCCCTGTAGGGCAACGCGTTTATAGTGACAGTTATGGGGAAGGGGAAGTAGTGACCCTTCGGATGAGTGGGGATCGAGAGGTCATAGAAGTCAGGTTTTTCAATGGCAAGAAAACCACATTCATCAGCAAGTTTGCCCAGCTTGAGAAAATTGGGGGTGAGTGAGATGGAGAGAAGTGGGAAAGCCACTAGACAAGATTGGCCGGAAGGTTATACAATGCCTACCGTTGTCCGCGCCCGTGACTTTTATCTATATGATCGCTACGGTGAGCGGTATACCGATTTTTTTCAGAATTATGGCAGAGCTATTCTTGGCCATCGACCAGAGAGGATCCAGCAGGCTATTAAGTCTACGGTGAGTCGTGGTTTGATAGCAGAGTACCCATCGGTATTCACTGGAAGGCTCGAAAAGCTATTGGTGAACCTGTTTCCAAGCTTTCCGGTTGTCCGTATTTATTCAGACCCCCGGAAGGTCATGCAAGCAGTAAGCGCAGTTTCAGATGATGCACTATTTGATCCTGCTCTCTCTGCTGAACATGCAAGCCGTACAGTGTCCTATTGGCGACCGTTCCTAGGTTTTGGCGGGGCAGAATCCGTGATGCTCCTCCCTATCCTACCTTTCCCAGGGAGTTTCGTACCTCAGGTCGTTTGCCTCAAGGAATCCTTCTGTACAGCACAGGTCCCGCCCTCAGACATGGTATCCCCGTTGTTGCTTGATTTGCTCATCAAGACAACCGCGAGCTTGATCCAAGTACTGAAGTCGGAGGAAACAGTTGCAAAACGCATGGACAATCCACTCAGTGGGGTGTTCAAGACACGAGGACCGTACGGATTAACCGGTCTCAGTGAGGAGCGTTATGCGGCCTTTGCCAGGGAAGCACTCACAAAACACATGGTATTTCCCCGGGCAGCGGATGTTCCGTTCATTATCCCGGGTTCCTATACCAAGGGTGATGTGGTTGGACTGGTGGAATTGGCTAGCCGATATGCCAATGCTGTAACATAGAAATGGCTGTAGAAATACGCCATGCACAAAACACACGCAAGAACAATCTTGCAGAACAGGATGAATAGATGAAGACTATTTTTGTGAAACCGCTGACGATTCAGAAGAAATGGTATCTGATTGATGCAGAGGGAAAGGAGCTTGGCAAGGTAGCAGTTGCCGCTGCACGCATCCTCCGCGGGAAGAACAAGCCCGAATTTGTCCCACACCAGGACATGGGCGACTATGTGATTATCATCAATGCTGAGAAAGCTGCTCTTTCGGGCAACAAGTACCAGGATAAAATGTACTATCGCCACTCCAACTACCCCGGTGGGCTGAGACAGACCAGCTATGCTGATATGGTCAAGCGTAACCCGGTATATCCGATGGAGCGCGCCGTTCGTGGTATGCTTCCCCGAGGTCCCCTCGGTCGCAAGCTGTACACCAACATGAAGGTCTATGCAGGTGATAAGCACCAGCATCAGGCACAGCAGCCCATCAAGGTCGAAATTTAAGGTAGGAGCGAAAAATGGCAAAGAAAGAAGTAAAGAAAGTGGAAAATCTTGGTCATGGTGTTGGACGCCGTAAGACCGCCGTTGCTCGTGTCTACCTGAGGGAAGGCGAGGGCAAGATTGTCATCAATGGTAGGGACATCGATACCTACTTTGGTAACCCGATGCTCACCTATATCGTGAAGCAGCCTCTTGAAACCACTGAGACAACCGGCAAGTTTGACTTGCTCATCAACGTTGTTGGTGGAGGACCTTCCGGTCAGGCAGGCGCTTGCCGCCATGGTATCGCACGTGCTCTCTGTGCTCATGATAATGACTACAGACCTGCACTGCACACTGCTGGATTCATGACCCGTGACTCCCGTATGGTTGAACGTAAAAAGTACGGTCAGCCGGGTGCACGCCGCAAGTTCCAGTTCTCCAAGCGTTAAGTGGCATTTGCTCGCATCGAAAAGGAACCCTCTCGTGGTGGCTTCAGAGCCGTACCGCAGGAGGGTTCTCCTTTTTCAATACCCAGTGAATTATTTGTCTCAAAGCAGCTTTTCATAGGGCAGGAGCTCTGCCAGGAGGAGTTCTTTCACCTCAAGGAACTTCAGGAACAGCATCTTTGCAAAATGCAAGCAATGACCTATCTGGCTCGTAGGGAGCATACCGCCTTTGAGCTGAAGATGAAATTGCAGAAGAAGTCGTTCTCATCGAGGTGTATCCAGAATGTGTTGGATGTCTTGAAAGAGGAAAACCTGCTTAGTGAAGTGCGTTATGCCCTGCAATTCATTGAATCCCGTCAACGCAAGAATCCTGAGGGAAGAGCCTTGATGTCCCAGCGGCTTGCAGCCAAGGGTGTGGATCGTGAAGCTGCCGAGAGAGCGCTTGATGAACTCTATACCGAGGAACAGATCATTGACTATGTGGAAAGAGCCTACTCCCTTGCCTTGAGGAAAGTGGATAAGGAAAAAGCAAGAATGGTTCTTTTTAAGAAGGGCTTTTCTTCCTATGAGGTTCGTCTCGGTCTTGAGCGTCTCTTTTGATACCGATACACTTTCTGGTGGTAGGGGGATTTTATGGGCAATAAACGAATTCTAGTACTGATACTACTACTCTCTCTTTCAGCCTCAGGGCTCTACGCTCTGCATTTCGAGTATAACGAAGACCTTTCACTGGCAAGTGATGTCACCTTGGCAATGACGATGGCAACTCCCGGATTGCTCGTATTCGAATCCCCTGCCTCAGACTATCTGGCAATTGGCGGCAGCTATGGAATTACCATGGTAGGTGCTTATTTCGGTGTACGTACTCCGCTTAAGGCAATCATCGACCGTGAGCGTCCCTATGTTGGAAAGGTCTCCAGACCTGATGATACCTCTGAAGATTATGACTCCTTTCCTTCAGGCCATGCATTGATGGCCTTTACCTCTGCCGCCTATACCCAGACCATTATTAGTCTGTGGTATCCAGAATCCCAGGTGATGAGAGCTGCAAGTGTGGCAGCCTGGTCATTGGCTACTGCCACGGCGGTACTACGCGTGGTAAGTGGAAATCACTATCCAACAGATGTCCTTGCTGGTGCAGCAATCGGAAGTGCTTTGGGCTTTCTCGGCCCTTACCTTACCAACAAACTCTTCCCCCATGATGATTCTGTGCAGATCCTAGCCGGTCCAATGGTTGGTATGCGGGTAGCGTTCTAGCACTCAGCATTCTCCTCTAATATATCGATTTCTGCTTTCTTTTTCAGCCTCCGTGTATGCAACGGAGGTTTTGTCTGCTTCTTAAGTGAAGATAAATGACTTACTAACTAACAACACTATATGTCTTTACAAAGAACTAACACTGAGAGTGCTTTTTGTGTTACTTAAAGCGTAGAACAAAATTGTTCTACAAAATTGTTGACAACTAGTGTCTCGCAGTTTACGATTTATACATCTAGTAAAAGGAGTATGGTATGAATCTAATGAAAAAGTGTTTGATGATTTCCTTGATTTCAATCATGGCTCTCTCCTTCGTTTTTGCACAGGGAGAGAATGAAGCAAGTGGTGCTGCAAGGCCTGCTTTTATCTCAATCGGAACAGCCTCCGCAGCAGGAGCCTATTATCCAATCGGTGTTGCCTTGGCTGATGTCTGGAACAAGACACTGCCGGGTACTCGCTTCAGTTCCCAGGAGACTGGCGGAAGTGTTGCAAACCTTAATATGATCGCCAGTGGAGAATTGGAAATGGGCATGTCCAATGAGAACCTTGCCTATACTGCAGGGCTTGGCCAAGATCCCTTCAAGAATCCAATTGATTTGAAAGGTGGTTGGATCCTGAACAACAGTAATGCAATCATCGTGGCGATGGGAGATTCTGGAATTACCAGTGTTTCACAGTTAAAGGGAAAGAAAGTGTCACTTGGCGCTCCTGGATCCTCAGCCAATGTCTTTGGTGAGCTCATTCTTGCTTCCGAGGGACTGGAGAAGGGTGACTATGAGCAGGTGTTCATGGGCTGGCAGGAATCAGCAGATGCAATGAATGATGGGTTTATTGATGCTGCACTGATGGTTGGTGGTCAACCATTCCCCGCCGTTACCTCTCTGTCGGTCAGATCTGATGTACAGGTACTTACCTTCAATACAAAGCGCTTCAGGGAATTGAGTAGCTATCCTTATGCTACCGATAAGATTCCTGCAGATATGTATGACATGAAACAGGATGGCGATTCAGTAATCATTCGTTCTGTTGTGTACATCAGTCCAGATCTTTCTGATGAAATTGTGTATGACATGGTAAAACAGGTATTTGAGAATATCCCAACGCTTGTCTCTGCACACCCCTCTGCTTCTGGAACCCGTCTGTTCTCTGAAGAGGCTGCAAAGGATATTAGTCTTGAAATCCATCCTGGCGTAATCCGCTATGCAACAGAAGTAGGTGAATGGTAATGACAAGATTTCGTGAAACAGTAGCAAAGGTATCATGGTTGCTGACTTTGGTGTTCATCACCTTTGTTCAGCCACTATATCTCCTTCCAATAGAGCAACAGCTTCCAATTACCCTGATGCTCGTCATGATTGGCCTCTTCTATCATAGGCCGTTCATAAAAATGAAGGAGGAGATGGGAAAGCAAGGTTCTATCCCAATGCTGATCCTCGACTCATTATTCGTCGTTGCAGCGATTGTGGTAGGTCTCTACATCACGCTCAACTATCATTCCATTATCTATCGCCAGGGAGCATTCACTGCGATGGATGCAGTAATCTCCGTTGTTGCGGTGGTACTGGTATATGATGCAGTAAGAAGAGCTGTAGGTTGGCCACTGACCATTGTGTGTCTTGTTGCGCTTGCCTATGCACTTCTTGGAAGGTTGATGCCGGGAGCTCTGTTTCACCGGGGTTATTCAGTAAACAGGATTTCCCTCCAGCTCGCCCTGAGTTATTCCGGAATCTACGGAATACCGCTGCAGATCATGGTCCGTTACGTAATTCTCTTCATCGTCTTCGGAGCCTTGTTGCAGGTGAGCGGGGCAGCTGATTTCTTGGTCAGGTTTTCTACATCCTTCGCTGGTAGGTATACCGGAGGACTGGGAAAGGTAGCTGTAGTTGCAAGTGGACTGGTTGGTAGTATCTCTGGAAGTGCTGCTGGCAATGTTGCTACAACGGGAAGCGTCACTATTCCTGCCATGAAAGGGTCTGGCTATGAACCTCATCTGGCTGCATCGGTTGAGGCGGTTGCCTCAACCGGTGGGCAGATTATGCCACCGATCATGGGAGCAGCGGCATTCCTTATGGCCGATTACTTGGGCATTCCTTATATCCAGGTGGTGAAGGCTGCTGTCATTCCTGCTTTCCTGTACTTTTTCAGTGCAGGGGCAGCGATTGATATCTATGCCAGGTCAAAAGGGATTGTAGGCTTGCCGAAGGACAAGATTCCTCCCTTCTGGAATGTAATCAAAACAGGATGGGTATTTCTTGCATTGATTCTACTGGTCTATGGAATGCTTATTGCAGGAGCCTCTCCGACCTTGGCAGCTTTTGCTGGTACCATGGCGGCAGCCTTGCTGATCGTCGTGAGACGAGTAGGGCTTAAGGCTCTTATCGATGCACTGTATGATGGAGCTCAATCTGCAGCAAAACTGTGTGCTGTGACAGCAGGAGCAGGTATTGTGGTGGGAATTATCCAGTTGACTGGACTGGGAGCCCAGCTTGCCAGCTTCATGGTTGAAGTGTCGCAAGGGCATGTGTTTGTACTGCTCATCCTGGTAATGGTTGCCTCCATCATCATGGGAATGGGTATGCCTACCACGGTAGTGTATGTCTTGCTTGCAGCCTTGGTCGCTCCGGCATTGGTTGCACTTGGTATTGATGTGGTTGGAGCACACTTTTTCTTCTTCTATTTTGGTGTCCTGGCTGCTATCACACCACCGGTTGCACTTGCTTCCTATGCAGCTGCCTCAATTGCAAAGAGTGATTTTGACAAGACAGGTTGGACAGCATTCAAGATGGCTCTACCGGCTTTCATTGTTCCGTTCTTCTTTGTCATGAACCCGGCCCTTTTGATGAATGGCACGGTGCTGGAAATCATTTATGCTTCCTTTACCTCCGCGATAGGGGTATGGATGATCTCGGTTGCAACCATGAACTATTTCAGAGGAAAGCTTCCCCTCTGGGCAAGAGCTGTGATTATCCTCGGGGCGATATCGCTTATCGGCCATAGTTTGGTTACCGATATCGCAGGGTACTTGGTGCTTGCAGGTTTGATCTTCTTTGGAATGAGGAGAAAGCAAGCTCCACCAAAGCAGTCTGAGCCTTTGAAAGTGTAAAGGAAAAAGAGTTTTTGTTGCAAAATACGTGCATGGAAATTAATAAAACAAGGAGAGAGTAGTATGGTCTCACCAGGATATATTCCGTTTCACCCGAATCCAAGCAAGCCAGAATTCACGTTACCGAAAGGTTCAGTTGATTCTCATTGCCATGTCTTTGGCCCAGGAGATGTGTTCCCCTATGCTGCTACAAGCAGCTATGTACCGGTTGATGCTCCCAAGGAGTTGCTATTCCAGCGACATAAGCACCTCGGAATTGACCGCGCTGTCATTGTACAAGCCAGCTGCCATGGGACTGATAACCGGGCCATGATCGATGCATTGAAGAGTGCCGGTGATACGTATCGGGGGATTGCGATCGTCAATTCCGAGATAACTGAGGCTGAACTCAAGGCAATGGATGAAGTGGGGGTAAGAGGTGTTCGATTCAATTTTGTAAAACGATTGAAGGCTCGTCAGCCAATTGAGACACGGATAAATATCCTTGAGAAGATCAAACAACTTCCCTGGCATCTGGTAGTGTACTTTGAACCGGCAGATCTTGCAGAGATCAAGGATTTCCTTATGCAGGTACCTGTTCCTGTGGTTATAGACCATATGGGGTGCATTCCTTCTGACAAGGGAGCACAGAGCAAGGAGTTTGAGGAACTTGCAGAGTTGCTTCGTGATGACCGGTTCTGGATAAAGGTAAGTTGTCCCGAGAGATTCAGCAAGGAAGGGGCTCCCTATCTTGATATGGATGAAGTAGCCTCAGAGTTGATCAGGATGATTCCAGACAGGGTCCTCTGGGGCACAGACTGGCCACACCCGAATATGAAGAAGGAAGCACCAGATGATGGAATACTGGTGGACAGGATTGCAAGGATTTGTCCTGATGAACAGCAGCAAAAAGCGCTGTTGATCGAGAACCCAACCCGCTTGTATTGGGGTTGATGTATTGAATGATTGAGAGGAATAGTATGGGTAACAATAAAAGCGCTCTAGTGATGAGTGCACATGCAGCAGATTTTGTTTGGAGGGCTGGTGGAGCGATTGCTCTGCACCAGAAGGCAGGCTATGATGTCACTGTTGTCTGTCTCAGTTATGGAGAACGAGGCGAAAGTGCCAAATATTGGAAGAAGGGAGATGTGACAATCGATCAGGTGAAAAGTGAGAGAAGGAAAGAATCGGAGGCGGCAGCAAAGGCGCTGAATATCCACGATATCCAATTCTTCGACCTTGGTGACTATCCCCTTGAAATGGACAGGGAAGCGAAATACCGACTTGTTGATGTCATAAGAAAGGTTCAGCCGGATTTCATGATGAGTCACTCCTTCTATGATCCGTACAACACGGACCATTCATATGTAACCAAAGCACTTCTTGAGTGCAGGATGATTGCCCAGGCTTGGGGGCATAATCCAGGAGAGAAGATCCTTGGGGCACCTCAGGTGTATCTCTTCGAACCACACCAGACTGAGCAGATGCAGTGGAAGCCAGATGTTTTCCTTGATATCACAGAAGTGTGGGATCAGAAGCGAGCAGCAATTGAGTGTATGCAGGGCCAAGAGCATCTTTGGACCTACTACACCAATCTGGCACAAAATCGGGCAAATCATTTCAGACGGAATTCCGGAGGACAGGCTGGCGGAAAAGACGCTAAATATGCTGAAGGGTTCCAATCGGTATTCCCCCGAACAGTGTCCTCTTTGTAGAATGAACAGGATGTTAGAATACGAGTATAAACCAGTACAATAAACGGAGAGTATATGAAAGGTAATGGTCCCTCAGCAGCAGTATATGAAAGTCTTAAGAAAAAGATTGAGGCAGGCTCATTGTCTCCCAGTGAAAATCTCCGGGAAGTGGAACTGGCAAATCAGTATAAGGTAAGTCGAAATACCATCAAGAAGGCACTCTTGATGTTGGAACGGGATACCCTGGTTACCATTGAACAGAATAAGGGAGCGAAAGTACGCTCCTACTCGCTTGACGAGGTACTGGATTTCCTGGAGCTAAGGAGTGTTCTTGAAGGGTTTATCATCCGGCTTGCCTGTGCTGTGTTGAGTGAGGCTGATATTGAGAATATGAAACGTATTCTGGATACGATGAGAGTACTGAAGGAAAAGCAGGAGCTGGTTTCCTACTCTCAACACAACCAGAAGTTCCATCAGGTGATCTATGATGCCTGTCCCAACAAGACTGCAACCAACCTGCTCATGAATCTCAAGAATCAGATGAAGAAGTATAACACCAAAACCATCCTGATTCCCAAGCGATCTGATCAATCGTTTGGTGAACATGAGGCGATCTTTGAAGCAGTGAAAAATGGCGACCCTCAGAAAGCTGAGTCACTCATGATCACGCATATCATGAATGTTCGGAAGGTGTTTCAGGAAAACTATCAGCTCCTGTTATAGGAAAGGAAACAGTAATGCAGAAAGCAATTCCCTATATGCAAATCCGGGGAGGGAGTTCCAAAGGGCTCTTCTTCAATGCCGGTGATCTTCCGCAGAATACGGAAGAGAAGGACCAAATCCTCATTGCCGCCATGTGCGGAAGGGGCCCGACAGATGTAAGACAGATCGACGGTTTGGGCGGTGCAGACCCACTGACAAGCAAGGTTGGCATCGTCTCCCTCTCAAAGCGGGATGATGCAGACCTTGAGTATGAATTTGTCCAGATTGTTCTCGGTGAAGGGAAGGCTGATAGAACCCAGAATTGTGGCAACATTCTCTCTGGTGTCGTCCCATTTGCACTGGAAACAGGCATGCTCCCTTCCCAGGACCCTATCACCGAATACCGGGTTTTCATGGTCAACAGCGAATCACTTTGTAAAGTAAGAGTCTCTACACCGAATGGGAAGATTACCTATGCTGGGGATGTTGCAATTGATGGAGTACCTGGAACATCCGCACCGATCAGTTGCTTGTATGAAGGCATAACAGGCGCAACCTGTGGAGCATTGCTGCCTACAGGGAAAAAGATCGACATCATTGATGATATACCTGTTACCTGTCTCGATAATGGTATGCCGGTTGTCCTTATTCGAGCAGAAGATCTTGGAAAAAGCGGCTATGAGTCTCCAGATGAACTTTCTGATGACCTGGAACTCAAGCAGCGCCTTGAGAGTATCAGGCTGAAAGCAGGGCATATGATGAACCTTGGAGATGTACGTGAGAAAGTGGTTCCCAAGATGACTTTGATAGCACCCCCACGAGCTGGAGGAATTGTTACAACAAGAAGTTTCATTCCCCATCGTGTCCATGCTGCCGTTGGTGTCCTTGCAGCGGTCACTGTAGCAACAGGTTGTCTAGTACCTGGAACCGTTGCAGAGAAGGTAGCAGTACTACCAGAACATTACACAGGTGATTCCTACCTTGTAGAGCACCCTTCAGGGAGCATAGGGGTAAGCCTTGAACTTGAGGCAGGTACAGATATCCCCATCGTCAAGAGTGCAGGAGTTATTAGGACTGCCCGTGCACTCAGCCGTGGAGAACTATTACTACCAGAAGAGGATAATGTATGAAAACAGTAGCAGTAAAAAATATTGAACGCGCAAATAGTGAAACGATAGATGCCTTGGGTAAACTAGGAGTTGCCACAGTGCATGAAGCCCAGGGAAGGACGGGGTATCTGAAACCCTATATCAGGCCAGTTTATCCACATGCTCAGATAGCGGGAAGTGCTGTCACAGTCTTGTTGCAACCGGGTGATAACTGGATGATTCATGTGGCTATGGAACTCTGCAAACCAGGTGATGTGCTCATTGCTGCCTGTACTGCTGACAGTGACAGTGGATTCTTTGGGGATCTACTTGCAGAGTCTGCAATGGCTCGGGGTGTGAGAGGGCTTGTCATTGAAGGCGGAGTACGTGACACTGCAT
>NZ_JAEKNT010000276.1 GCF_016406725.1 Sphaerochaeta sp. S2
GAGCTCAAGCATCTGGAAGCAAAGCACTATGATGGAGTCTGTGTTACAACCCTTGATGTGCAGCCAGTGATTGAGGCTATCGACAGGATAGCAGAAAGCGGAACTACGGTAGTGACGGTTAACACTGATATTAACAGCTCACACCGTCTTTTTTATGTGGGACCAGACTACTATCTGGAAGGAAAAACAGCCAGCGGTCTCTTGCAGTTATGCGGAAAGACCCAGAAGCGAATCCTTATCGTTACCGGTTCCTTTAACATGAAAGGGCACCAAGAGCGTATCAGGGGATTCATAGAAGGACTGCAGGAACATGGAGCGGACTACATTGTAGTGGATACCGTGGAAAGCCTTGACGATGATACCATCGGCTATGAGCGAACGCGTTCCTGTCTGGAACAACATGAGGACATCAACAGCATATATCTGACGGCTGCCGGGGTACAGGGCGCCTGCCAAGCGGTCAAGGACCTTGGCAGGCAGGATAGACTGAGAACCTTCAGTTTTGATGACGTTCCAGTAACCAGAGAACTGGTGAAAGAAGGGGTTATTACATTTACCATCTGCCAGCAACCAGAGAGGCAGGGATATGATGCCATCCAAAAACTGTTCAACCAATTGATGAACCAGCAAGATCCTATTGTTGACACCATCACCCAGACCATCATCAAGATACGGGAGAATATTGAGGAGTAGTCTACTCCTCCTGTTCTTCTTCTTTTTCTCTTTTCTGCCAGAGTCTCTCGAGGGAATAGAAATCCCTGAGCTCACTGCTCATCAAGTGGATGATGATATCACCACAGTCGATCAACTCCCAACCATCACCTGCAGGCTTCTTGTGCCGGTTGGTCACTTCCAATCCCAGCTCATTCAAAGCACCCCAGAGTTCATGGGTTACACCACGTAGATGCCCCACACTGCTTACTGTTGCAATGATGAAGCAGTCTGCCCATGAGCACTCCTGCGTTACATCGAGGATATTTACATCCTTACACTTATGATCTTCCAGAAACTGGCCAATAGTATTCGCATTGGCCTGTACCAAATCATTCATTCCTACAAACTCCTACGTTTCGTTCTTTACACGTTTCATCGTGCAGTCTGAATCTGTTCAAGATACAGACCCATATGGCTTTTCAGTTGCTGCCAATCAACAACCATTTCTTCTTCCAGTACACTTCTCAAATCATACACACGAAATTGTTCTATCCGCTGCAACAACAAGAAGGGATCCAAGCCAGGACAGGTGGTGGAAAGTGTATCTGCCAAACCAGATTTCCTCAAGTAGGGAGCGCCTGCTTTCAGTGCTTCCAACATTGCCTGCCCATCGACCTCCTCACGTGTACGATCGGTGGTATCGACGACCAGTGTGGTCAGGAGTGACCGAATTCTGGACAGCTCTTCTCCTTGCCCTTCCACCACAACCAGTGGATCCAATCCCCCTAGCTCCATCAGCAGCCTTGAGGGAGTGTTACCGCTCCCATCAGCCTGGTTTTCAACCACCGACCAAGGCAAGATGACAAGGAACAGCGTATCTCCCGTTTCGAAGGCAATCAAGGCCGCCTCATCCTCGAACAATCCATAATATGCATCAGATGGATCATGCGCACATCCAGCAAACAAGAGAACAACCATGATCAACAGAAGCACCCCTGTTCTTCTCACAGCTTGCCACCTTCCTGGAGAAAATGAAGCAACTCCAGCCCTGAGTGGGTGACCACCTTCCCCTTGGTAAGCAAGTGTGCTCGCTCTGCTTCCAGTATCCTGATACATAAAGCCTCAAGGGTCGGCTCAGCAAGCAAGGATGATCGCATCTCATCATCAAGATGCATCCTATTCGGTTCGATATAGTCAGCGATGTAGAGAAGCAACCCCATTCTTCCCATGTATATGCTTCCGATTGTGTGATAGCGAACAGCAATACAGAGTTGTTCGGGAAAGCCACGCTCCTGTAGCAGAGCTGCTCCTACGGGAGCGTGCAATAAAACAGCGCAACCCTTCTCTTCGCTCTCCAATGGTAGATGATGATCATCAGCGAATTGGATAAGCCTCTTGGCATTCCAATCCCGTGCAATATCATGCATCAAACCACATTGGCAGAGTTCCCTCTCATCAAAGGTCTCATGATATCTATGCTGAAGCCGCACACAGGTTTCCCCAACAGCTACACTATGCTGGTATCGCTTGGCAGACAATGTTTCTGACAGTTCTTGCTCAAGTACGGTAGAGTCGAAATGACTCGACATAGTGAGCTACCTCCTCAGGCATCAGCTGTGAAATATGTTCTGGCAATGAGTCCTTTTCTCCAAGCATCCCCGCTGCTTCCCGTATCTGGGTTGAACTATCTTCCACCCGGGGATTCTCGAGATACACAAGATCTGCGGCAAGGTCACTGAAGGGAGCATTCTCCCCCTCCCGCCTGATGACTACAAAGGTCACCAACTCCTTGAGCTGCTCATAGGCATGCCACTTCTGGAGATCACCGAGCAGATCATCACCCATGACCACTGCAAGCCGTCCCTTGATATTGTACTGGAGATACAGATGCTTGACGGTGTCATAGGTGTAGGATATTCCACCACGATTGATCTCACAATCATCAGCGATGAATTCCATCTCAGGGTCTTCAGGATAAAGACCAGGATATGCAGCAAAACCCAAACGGAGCATCTCCATCCTGTGTTCTGCAGACGCTGGATTTGCATTTCGCTTGAAGTTGTTCCGAGCAACAGGGACAAAGATAAATCGTCTATATGCAGTGGAGGAAGCCACCGTATGTACCAAGTGCAGGTGACCAAGATGAACCGGGTCAAAACTGCCTCCCACGAGGGCCGTGGGTACTGCTTCTGCCAAGGGTTCCTCCTATAGCTCGTCTGGGTCCTCTGGGTAGTAAGCATCATGATCAACGGTGGCAGTGAATCCACCTTCATCGGCAGCGGATATATCCTTTGCCGATTCCTGCTTCTCCACCATCCGGATAAATGCATGCTTGACCGCATCAACTCCTTGATCCAGATACACACAAAGGCCGATGACCTCTTTATCCGCATACTTCTGCTTCAGCTCTTCCAGTCGTTCCCCGGTTCCAGGTTCATCGGTCTTTGTTCCGATGATCACCTGATGCTTGTTCAGCAGTTCAGGTTCGAACGCCTCCAGTTCCTTGCATAGTATATCATAGGCATCAAGATATCGCTCATCACTCAAGTCAATGAGAAAGGCAAGTCCCTTGGTCCTGCTGATGTGTCTGAGGAATTTGATTCCCATTCCAGAACCTTCACTGGCCCCTTCAATCAAACCAGGAATATCAGCCAATACGATATCATGTTCATCGTATCGCATCATACCCAACTGGGGAATCTTGGTGGTGAACGGGTAACCTGCCACCTTGGTGCGGGCATTGGTCAGGATATTCAACAAGCTTGACTTTCCTGCATTGGGAAAGCCGACAAAGCCGATATCGGCGATGACAAGCAGCTCAACGCCTACGCGCATCTCCTCGCCCTTCTCACCCGGCTGGGCAAAACGGGGAGCTTGCCTGGTTGCAGTACGGAAGTGCCAATTACCTTGGCCACCCCTGCCACCCTTGAGAAACACCCACCGCTCTTCGTCGGTCAGGTCCTTGAGGATCTCACCAGTCTGGGCATCCTTGATCACCGTCCCAGGAGGAACCGGTATCTCAATATCTGCACCATCACGTCCATAGCAGCGGTCTCCTTGGCCATTCCTTCCATTCTCCGCACGATAGGTGCGGACCAATTTCAGATGGGCCAGGGTTCTCAGATTATGTTTGACGACGAATACCACATCCCCGCCACGGCCGCCGTCGCCGCCATCCGGGCCTCCCTTGGGAACATATTTTTCCCTTCGAAAGGATACACAACCGTTGCCCCCGTTTCCGGAGGCAACATCAAGATAGGTTTCGTCTGAAAATCCAAACATTATCTCGTTTACTTCTACTTTTTTAACTTACTCAGTTACGATGCTGATGTACTTCCGGTTCTTCCGGCTGTGAAACAGCACGGTACCTTCAGCTTTTGCAAACAACGTATAATCGGAACCGAGGCCTACATTCTCACCAGGATGGAACTTGGTTCCATGCTGACGAACAAGGATTTCTCCTGCCTTGACCAACTGTCCACCAAAGCGCTTCACACCCAGTCTCTGGGCATTGGAGTCGCGACCATTGCGGGAACTACCGCCACCTTTCTTATGTGCCATCTTTCGCCCTCCTTATGCAATGATCTTGTCGATCGTGATCAGGGAGTACCGCTGGCGGTGACCCTGGGTTCTCGTATAGCCCTTTCGGCGCTTTTTCTTGAACACTCTGATCTTGTCACCCTTGATGTGCTCCAATAGCGTTGCTTTCACAACTGCATCTGCTACATAGGGGGTGCCAAACGTTGCATTGTTCTCATCCACAATGGCGAGAACGGTGGCATACTCAAGGGAGGAACCGGCCTCATTCTGGCTGATATAATCAACCTGGACTGTCTCACCTTCGACGGCCTTGTACTGCTTTCCGAGAATCTCTACAAGTGCGTACATGTCGATATTCATCCTTCAATTTAATTTGTCTTGTCCCTTATACCAAAAATGGAAATCTGTTGCAACAACCTTTTTGATCTAATTGATTGAAAAACAAAGAAAAAGGCATTGAAAACTTACCGACCGTTCGGTTATTATACAGTATGCACACAACCACAATGAAGCAACAACTTATTCTCTCTTTATTGGATTTGGGTTCTCAGCAAGGACTTGAGGCGGTCTCACTCAGTGTGCTTGCAAAGCAAAACAACATCAGCAAGGCTGCAATCTTCCACCATTTCCAGAGCAGGGAGGCATTGATTGCAGAGCTTTTCTCCTACTGCAATACACTTGCCTACAAACAGAAGAGATCCATCAGCCTGGAAGGCAGTGCAAATGAGGTACTAAGCAGGGCAATGGCTCACTGGCATCATTTGTATGAGGATGAGATTATGCGCTCCTTCTACCGGATTATAGAAAGTGAGGCTCTTACCCACGAGGAAGCAGCAAACATCAAACGTACACTGGACGAGATGCTCATAGGCCAGAGCAGTATTGTCCTGGAGAGCCTGAGCAATAGTGGTAGGTTGGATATAGAGGATTTGGATCTTGCAATCCAGAGTTTCAGCAGTGTCGTCCAGCGTTTCCTCTATAGGATACTCCTGGACGACGATCCTGACATTGAGTGGGAGGAAGAACGATTCATCAACCGTTTCTGCTCACTCTATAGTGCACAATGACATTACATTGAAGAGAGGAAGGGAACCCCAATCAGGCTGAAGGCATTCTTGATCACCTGCAATACCATACTCACCAGTTCGATACGGGAACGAACCAGGGACCGGGAAGAAGCCTTCAGGACCGGATTGTCATGATACCAGCGGCTGAACAACTTTGAGATATCATAGAGATAGCTGCAAACAACCGAGGGATCATATGCACTGCCTGCCCTCTCAACAACTTCCTGATACCGTGCAAGCTGCTTGATAAGTTCCCGCTCATCAGGGAGGGTCAGCAAGCTGCTGTCGAAACTCATCTTATGGCAATCGGCAAACTCTTCATCCTGATACTTCCTGAGCATGCTCGAGATTCTTGCACCCATGTACTGGAGGTAGGGACCTGTATTTCCATTGAATGAGATTGACTCGGCAGGATTGAAGATCATATCCTTGGTCGGGGAGACTTGCAGCAGGTAGTAGTTCAGCGCACCGAGTGCAATGGCACTGCTGGTCTTGTCCACATCATCTACAAGGTCCTCACGCTCTTTCTCACGAATCTCGTTACGTGCAAGGGAAGTGAGGGTATCAACCAACTCATCGGCATCAACAACGGTTCCTTCACGGCTCTTCATCTTTCCATCAGGCAGGTTTACCATGCCGTAGGAGAGGTGATGAAGATCATCAGCCCAGGAGTAACCCAACAGCTGCAACACATAGAAGAGCACCATGAAGTGATACCTCTGCTCGCTGGCAACCACATAGATCAAAGAATCGAAAGGCCAGTCCTTGTGTCGCATGATGGCTGTTCCTACGTCCTGGGTCATATATAAGCTGGTTCCATCCTTGCGCAGGAGCACTTTCTTGTCCAGTTTGATCGGCTCCAGGTCAACCCATACCGATCCGTCCTCCTCACGATAGAAGACTCCCTTCTCAAGGCCTTTAAGGATCTCATCCTTACCATACTTGTAGGTCTCAGACTCATAGTAATAGGCATCAAAACTGATTCCCATCTTCTCATAGCTTT
This sequence comes from Sphaerochaeta sp. S2, assembly GCF_016406725.1. Classification (GTDB taxonomy): domain Bacteria; phylum Spirochaetota; class Spirochaetia; order Sphaerochaetales; family Sphaerochaetaceae; genus Sphaerochaeta. Next base: position 6,265 of record NZ_JAEKNT010000276.1, read on the forward strand.
CAGAGAGGCCCTCGAGTGTCCATCCGTTCATCTTCTCCCAAAGTGCCATCACCTCAGGGTCCCCACTTTCCCACTTCTGCAACATCTCCTGGGCTTGCCCCTCAGCGGAGGAATCCTCTTTTGCCCAAGAAGCAAACTTGACATAGTACTTACCAACGAGATGGTCTCCCTTGATACCACTGGATTCAGGAGTCTCGTTATTGCCGAACTTCTGGTAAGCAAGCATTGACTTGCAAATATGCACCCCGCGGTTATTGATAAGGTTTACCTTGCGGACCTCAGCACCATTTGCCTTCAGTATGGCGGCAACACTCTCCCCCAGGCTGTCATTACGCATATGGCCCAGATGGAGAGGCTTGTTGGTATTGGGACAGCTGAACTCAATGGTAACCTTCTTGCCCTTGAGTGATTCACTGCTCCCATAACGATCCTTCTCCTGTGCTATACGCTCTGAAAGAGCAGTTGCAACAGAACCCATGTCGATACGGACATTCAAGTACGGTCCGCTCAAGAGAATCTCCCCAGAGGGACGATCATCAAGCTGTTCAATACGGGTCTTGAGTTCAGAGGCAAGCTTAGGGGGAGCTGTCCTCAGGACCTTTGCATAGGCAAAGAGTGGGAAAGCAAGATCACCAAGCTCAGGCTTCGGAGGACTCTGTACTGCCAATGCTGGCAATTCAGGGGCATCGCCCAACATCTCAGCTGCATAGATGTGCAACTGCTGCTCGATAAGATTCTTCCAAGTTTCACGTACCGCTTCTAGCATTATTTCATTCCTTTATTTGTAGCTAATGACTATACAACAAACCAAAGTCAGACTTCAAGGTGGATGCTGACTTCCCCGCTGGAGAGAACCTTTCTCTCCCCATGCTCATTCTCAACCACCAGATGAGCTTCGTCATCGATCGCAATGGCTCTGGCCATATACTCCTCAGACCCTGCATGCACACGTACCTCATGTCCTATCACCAAGGATCTATCGCGGTATGCGGAGAGGAAGGTGCGATCAGATAAGGTAGCCAAGGAATCTTCCAGCTTTTTTACCATGCTTGCGATAAGAGCATCCACAGAGAATCCAGAGGGAAGTGACTCCTCTCCATCATAGAGAGAAGTGGCTATTGTCTTGAGTGAATCCTCGAATGCTTCCCGTTTGGTGAACAGGTTAAGGCCGATACCAACCACCACCGCAGTGAGACGTCCACTCTCTACTCCAAGCACCCCTTCAGTAAGGATGCCACAGACTTTTCGGTTCTGATAGAACAGATCATTGACCCATTTGATCTGGCAGTACTTCCCACACATCTCCTCGATGGCCTCACTGACAGCCACCGCAGCTGCACTGGTAATCAGGGAGGCATCAGATAGCGGAAATACAGCAGGGAATAAGAGGCTGAGGTAAAGACCTCCCTGAGGGCTGTAGAAGCTCCTTGAGAGCCTTCCCCTCCCCTCGCTCTGATGACAGGCAAGAGCCAAGGCTTTTCTGGATTTCAATGTTTTTGCATATCGATTGGTTGAGTCAATTGAATCGAATAGATGGAGCTCCCAGGAAGGAAGGAGGGTCTGCAGACGTTCCTTGGAATATAAAAGGGTGGAAGTGAGCAAGCGATACCCTCGATTGGGAATTCCCTCGATGACATGACCTTGGTTACGTAAGGTTTCCATGGCTTTCCAAACAGCCGTACGGCTTACCCCCATCTCATCAGCAAGTTGTTGACCACTCTGGTGACGATCCCGATTGGAAGAAAGAATGTGTAGCAATGTTTGGGCATGATTCATGCAACCGATGGTAGTGTGCACTTCTTCAATTGTCAACCTGTTTGCTGTTTACAATTAAAAACGTACTGTGCTACGCTCCCCCCATGCAACAAAAACGATTACTGCTTACCTCGCTTTTTAGTGCCTTGATCATCGTTGGTGCCTATCTTAGGTTCCCCCTCCCTCCTGTCCCCATCACCCTGCAGACACTCTTTGTTCTGCTCGCGGGGTTTCTCGGTGGGCCAGCCGTGGGGCTGGGCAGCACAGCGATTTACTTGCTGCTGGGAGCAATCGGTTTGCCGGTTTTCAGCAGTGGTGGCGGCTTGGGAATCCTCCTGGGCCCCACTGGGGGATTCCTCTTCGGTTTGCTTCCTGCCTCCTTTCTCGCAGGTCTTGCCGGCAACTACCGCAGGAAAGATGAGCACCCAGGAAGATTCAGAATGTTGTGCATTCTCCTTGGCATTGGGGCCACACTGGTAATCTATCTTGCAGGAGTCCCTTACCTGAAAGTTGTGGGAAACCTCTCCTGGAAGGTAGCATTGCAGGCAGGCATGCTTCCTTTCATTCTTGGGGATCTATTGAAATTGGCCATTGCCACACATCTGGCGGGCACGTTACATACAAGGATTGCACAGTTCCTAGGCTAAGTGCTTGCATAAAAGCCTACAAGAACCGTATGGTAGCTGTATGAAACCGTGCAAAGACCAACAATTTGATGCTTCATCCTATGTGGATGCATTCTACGGGACCTTCGACCGTGTTGCAGGAAATGCGAATTTCCATGGTTTGAAACCACTGCCACAGATGCTCTCCATTGGGGAAATCTCCAATGAATTTCTTGAACTGATGTTTCCTGGCCGTTGTGGGCGTGACCGCGCTGAACTGGGACTGCAAGAAATCCTGAGCGTACAGATGAAGGAAGTCTGTACACAGCTGAAGAGCCAGATATTTCTCGCATACCGGTACGACGACCCTTCGCTTGATGAGTGTAAAGCACAGGAGAAAGCCGATAGTACGGTCAGGAAGCTATGTGAACTCTTGCCCCAACTCCGCATACAGCTGAAGATGGATGCCAAGGCAGCGTTCAACGGGGACCCTGCAGCAAGGAATATCAGGGAGGTAATCCTCTCCTATCCCTGCATCAAGACACTTACCATACACAGGATTGCACATGAACTATTCAAGATGGATGTACCCCTGATCCCTCGCATGTTCAATGAGTATGCTCACAAGGAGACCGGTATCGATATCCACCCGGGAGCAGAGATAGGAGCATCGTTCTTCATTGACCATGGAACTGGTGTGGTTATCGGGGAAACCACGGTTATCGGAAACAATGTTAAGCTTTACCAAGGGGTCACCCTTGGTGCACTGAGCTTTCCAAAAGATGCTTGTGGAAGCCTGATCAGGGGAGCAAAAAGACACCCCTCAATTGAAGACAATGTAACCATCTACTCCAACGCGACTATCCTTGGAGATATTACCATCGGGAAAAATGCAGTAATAGGCTCCAACGTATGGATCAAGGAATCGGTTGCTCCCAATACCATGGTCACCATCCAGGAACCCAAGATAACAGTAAGGGAACTGAGAAGTCGTCCTAACTGAAGGAGCACATATCCAAACGTTCATTGAGCAGGGATAGGCGCAGATGGTCCACCCACTCCCCATCCCTGTATAGATAGCCCTTCGCCACTCCTTCGGCTTGGAATCCTATGTGCTCAGCAAACGCAAGACTCGCACCATTGTTCTGCTGGATATGGGCCTCGATGCGATGCAGTCCAAGCTGCCCAAACGCATAGTCGATAATTCCCTTCACTGCCTCTGACCCATAGCCCTGACGCAGCTTATCACCATCCACACTATAGCTGATCTTTCCTGATCGAAAAGGTCCCCATACCAATTGGTTTAGGCTCACCAAGGCAATGACATGCTTTCTTTTATCCTTCTCGAAAAACAACAAGGGGAGCATTCTATGCTCCTCATAGAGGGTAAACTGACGGTCCGCTACATCCTGGAAAGAACCCAAGGTGTAGTAACTCTCCTTCTGCATGATTGAGTAGGGACGAAACAATTCCCTGTTCCGCTTCTCATATGCCAGATACGGTCCGGCAAGCGATCTGGAAATGATATAGGCGTCAAGACGTTCAGTTGCGAATAGCCGTTTCATAGGAAATAAACTCCATTTTTCCTGTTTTGGGCAGCTTGTCACTGAAGCGTCCCTTCACCAACATTCCTTCCCTTGCGAAGGGAGGAGCATCTATTACTTTTACTTCCAGATAGTTCCCGCTCAACCCATACCAGTGCCCTCCCTTCCTGTTTTGGAGGATTACCTCACTCTCTTTTCCCAGTTGTCTCTCTCTGTACGAGTCATGCAACTGCTTTGAGAGTTCCCGGAGCTCAAGGGCCCGTTCATCACGTATTTTTTCAGGTACGCGATGTTTTGCATGATACAGCGGGGTATCGGGTCGTGGTGAGAATGGGAACACATGCAACATGGAGAATCCTTGGCTGAGTATGAATTGCTTGGTTTCCTGGAAATCCTCTTCACTCTCCCCTGGAAGACCGGTAATGATATCAGCTGCGAGGAATGGGTCATCCTTCGACTGTTTGAGCTGTTCCAGAATTGAGGACAGTTCACTGATGGTATAATGCCTATCAACGAGTTGCAGAACCCTATCGCTCCCACTCTGCACCGGAATGTGAAAATGTGGTTGCATCCTTGGGTCCTTCAAGGCTTCCAACAGACGACCATCGATATGGTCTGGTTCCATGGAACTGAGACGAAGTCTCACATTTGCAGAAAGTGCTCTGAGCAACTTCTCAAGCAACCCTCCCAAACCATCTCCCTGATGATCATACATGGTAAGATTGACACCGGTGAGCATGATCTCCTGGAAACCAGCCTCCTCGAGTGCCAGAGCACGCTCGATGACCAGACTGGAATCAAGGCTCACCGCCTTTCCTCGTGCAATATGTACACGACAATAGGCACAACTGTTGTCGCACCCATCCTGGATTTTCAGGTACGCTCTGCTATGGTAGGAGAAAGAGGCCGCATCATAGTCAAAGACGGAGGCTTTTCCATCGCTGAAGGAAAGACACCCTTCCTTCATGCTCATACCAGAGACCAGAGAGGCTTTCAGATGCTTTGCAAGCTGGAGAAGATGCGCCTTCTTTTCCAGGGGAACCACTATTACCTGGTCACTGAGAGCCTTCAGCTCTTCCTCATTGACCTGGGCATAACAACCCGTGGCAAGGGTTGGGGCAATTCTCGCAAACTTGCGGATCATCCTTCTTGCTTTCTGTTCTGCTTTGCTGGTAACAGTACACGTATTGACAATATATAGATCAGCACCTTGGTCTTCAGAGACCACGGTGAAGCCTTCCTTGGAAAATGAATCGGCTATTGCTTCACTTTCGCACTGGTTCAGCCGACATCCCAAGGTATATACACACACATTCACTCAATTTCCTCCTGCTTCTTCAGGACCTCCATGACCGTATCGAGGGCTCCTTTGAGCCCCATACGCATCTGCTTTGCATACGGATTGTAACGTTGCAGGTCATAGAACAGCTGCATTGGATCATTGCAGGTCTGCTCCACAACACTCATAAGGGTCCTGTATCCCTTGGTCGCAAGTTTGGTATCGCCAAGGGAGAGTTCAGAGAGCGTTCGCCCGACAAAGTGGGTAATCCCCTGTGACCAGGCAGCCTCACGGTCGTGCTGGTCGCAGCTCATATGCATAACATCGAGGCCCCAACGGGCAAACTCATCCACCCACCAGGAGAGCGTCTCGGTCTTGCAATTGACCGGACAGATTACCAAGGGAAGGCCTTTCACCCCATTCTTGCCGGAATCAGGGCCAAACATTGGGTGGGTTGCTATGCTTTGCACAGAGGAAGGTAGCAGATCCTGCATAACCTTTGCTGGATACAGCTTAACCGAACAGGTGTCCATCACCACAGTGTCCTTCCCGATATTTCCAGCGGTTCGTGTCAACACGTCCTTGAAGGCGCTGATTGAGACACAGTAGAACAAAGCAGAACAGGTAAGGACTTCTTCCTCACTCCCAAGACGCACCCCTGGGGGAACGGTTTTATTCCGTCTACTGTAGGCGATTACCTCAAACCCATGTCCGGCTAACTCCTTGGCCCAGAAGGATCCAAATCGTCCAAGTCCATATACTCCGATGCGCATGCTCTCTTTCATGAACCGCATTGTACTGGAAAGCAATAAAACGGGCAAGGAGGAGACTGGAATGCCCAACCATCGAGCCTTTTCTAAGAGATTCTAACATGATACACTGATCTGGTACTATCTAATCTAACCTGTCAAGGAGCATAACCATGACGTTTGCAGAAAAAATGAAGGCCCAAGCAATCGAGGCCCAGAAAAATCTCATCCTGGCCGAGGGTACTGAGAGCAGAACCATCCAGGCCGCAAGGAAGATTATCGATGAAAAACTGGCCAAATCAGTCATCTTGGTCGGTGCAGTGGATGCAGTGAAGAAAGCTGCAGAAGCAGTAAAGACCTCACTTGAAGGCATCTCAATTGTAGACCCCTCTTCCAGTGAAGATCGTGCATCTTTTGCCAAAGAATACCACGAGCTTAGAAAGCATAAAGGAATGAGCGAAGATGAAGCATATGAAGGCATCATAGACCCTCTTCGCTGGGGAGCCATGATGGTCCGCCTGGGAAAGGCTGATGCAATGGTTGCCGGCGCGGAGAACACAACCGGCAATGTGCTTCTTGCTGCCTTCCAGATCATCAAGACCAAGCCCGGGATCAAGTTTGCATCCTCATGTTTCGTCATGGCAACAGACAAGAGCGAATATGGGGCAAACGGCTCATTCATCTTCGCCGACTGTGCCACCATCCCCAACCCAACAGCTGAACAGCTGGCTGAGATTGCAGAAGCTTCTGCCCTATCCTGTAAGACCTTCCTCAACACCGAGGCAAAGGTTGCCATGCTCAGCTACTCAACCAAGGGCTCTGCAAAGGGTGATTTGGTCGACAAGGTGGTTACCGCTACCAATCTGGTCAAGGAAAAGCTTCCTGAGTTGCAGATTGACGGGGAGTTGCAGCTCGATGCAGCCATTGTCCCCAGTGTTGCCAAGAGCAAGGCTCCTGGATCCAACGTCGCCGGTGGTGCCAATACCCTGATCTTCCCGGACCTCCAGGCTGGAAATATCGGCTACAAGCTTGTGCAGCGCCTTGCTGGAGCTGAGGCCTATGGCCCAATCCTCCAGGGATTTGCCAAGCCGATCAGTGATCTCAGCCGTGGGTGTTCCGTTGAGGATATCGTGGTAACCAGTGCAATCACACTTGCACAGGCAGCAAGCATCTAAGTTTCATAGAGAGGGCGGGAATTTCCTTTTCCCGCCCTTGTCACGTTCCATGCTTTTCTATACGATTGCCACGTCTCCAAGGGTAGACAAGGCATGCTCAGAAGTACAAAACCATTGAATCTTCTCGATCGATCGCTTCCTGCGAGAACCATCATCTGGGCTCTCGCCTGGCCTACCATCCTTGAACAGTTCCTCCAGGTCACCGTAACCTATGTCGATTCAGCCATGGTGGGCTCTCTTGGTGCCCAGGCGACTGCAGCAGTTTCGGTTCCAGCCTCAACCATCTGGCTGGTGAATGGGTGGATGAACGCGTTTGCCATCGGCTTCGCTGTGTTGATGGCACGCAACCTTGGCAGCGGCAAGACTGACAGAGCCCGTCTCATCACCCGACAGGCAATCCTATCCTCTCTCTTTTTTGGATTGTTCCTGACCTTCTCCTTTCTCATCATTGCAAGAAGACTTCCCTCATGGATAGGTGCTGAGGCAGCGGTGGAACCGTTGGCACAGCAGTACTTCCACTATATTGCCTTGGGGTACCTTCCGAATCTCCTCATGATTCTCATCAGTACCCTGCTTCGCCTCAGTGGGGACTCCAGGACGCCGCTCTATCTCAATGGCCTGAACAATCTCATGAACATCCTTCTCAATCTCTTCTTCATCTTCCCAAGCATCCCTTTGGGAGTAGTTACTCTTCCTGGTCTTGGACTCGGGGTAAAGGGTGCTGCGATGGCAACCAGTATCAGTTGCACAGTCACCAGCATCCTGCTTTTTGGGATATTGCTTACCACAAGCAACCCTATCCGTCTTTCACTGAAAGGGAGTTGGAAATTTGATACCGCCATTCTCAAGAGCTCGCTTCGCCTCGCTCTTCCGATGGCACTTGAACGATCGACGCTCTCATTCGGCCAGATTGTTTACACAAAAATGGTTGGGACATTGGGAACCACTGCCCTTGCTGCACACTTCCTGGCGATCAATGCAGAGTCAATGACCTACCTGCCGGCAAGTGGCTTCGCCACCGCAGCCACCACCTTGGTCGCCCAATCATTGGGCAGTGAAGACAAACAACTTGCCCGCCGTTTTGCAAGCACCTGTGTTGCGATGGGAACACTCCTGATGACACTTATGGGAGTAATCCTCTACCTGTTTGCCCCACTTTTAATGAGTTTTTTCACCCGTGATGCCCAGGTCATCGCACTTGGATCCCGGGTATTGCGCCTGGAAGCTTTCGCCGAGCCTGCCTTCGGCCTCTCCATTCTTGTGTTTGGGGTACTTCGTGGTGCGGGAGATACCAAAGGGCCATTTCATATTGCGGTAACCGGGATGTGGTTGATCCGACTCCCCCTTGCCTACCTGTTGCTGAGTACAACCAATCTTGCACTCATGGGTATCTGGCTTGCAATGGTCGCTGACCTGAATATCAGGGGAATCATCTGTCTTGTACGCTATCGCCGTTTTACGTGGCTTGATAGTTGGAGAGAGTCTCACTAAGGGAGAGGAACTGGGGCCAAGAAAATGCTTCAGCCCTGAGGGACGGATCAATATTGCTCGCAGCAAGCAGAGATGCCACCCCTTCCTTACCCAGCAGTGCACCAATCTTTCCACCCATCAGATTATTTTTCACCGTCTTTCTACGTTGGGCAAACAAGTCCCTGATGACTAACAAGAAATGTGGACGCAACTCATCCTTGACCAAACTCTCCTCTCTCAGAGTAAAGTGCACAACACTGCTGGTGACATTGGGTTTAGGGAAAAATGCTCCTGCATTGATGACAAACGATTGGGTCACCTCATAATCCATCTGGGCAAGAAGCGAGAATGATGACCACATCTTTGACCCTGGAGATGCACAGAGACGGTCAACCACCTCTTTTTGCAGGGTAAAGACCATCTGTGGGATACGGTACCCTTCCTCAAGGATTTTCGCGATCACCACTGATCCTACATTATAGGGAAGATTGCCACAGATTCTTTCAGGTAGAGATTGCTCCCCAAAAGTCTTTGGCAAGGTCTTCAAGGCATCACCTTCAACAAGATGGAAATCAGGGTCCTCAACGAATGCATGGTCTCTGAGAATTCTGCAGAACCCATGATCAATCTCGAAAGCAGTAACCGCTGCCCCTCTTTCTAGGAGCAACGCGGTAAGGGAGCCTATCCCAGGACCGACTTCCCAAACCGTAGTATTCTCCAGTGGTTCAAGGAGTGAGACGATGCGTTCACGGACCGGTTTCGAGATCAGGAAGTTCTGTCCAAATTTCTTGGTCATTGCCAGTCCCTCTTTCTGCAACAGATCGCTGATCGCATGTGGCGAATCGTAGGCAAAGTTCCAACGCATACTCTCTCCTTCGTTTTGTTTGCAAGACTCGCTTAGCATAGCCAATTGCGATAAGCGAGGTCAACAGAACAAGCACAAAGAGCGCATAGCTCCCCCATGACAGCATCCAGATCTGCTCACTACCAAAGGTGAGCAATGCATCCACTCCCCGATACACAAGGTTAAGAGGATATGAACACCAGGGACCACACAAGAGTGAGAGGAAACTGAACAACATGGCAAGATTGATCAGGAGGGTTGCAGGGACACTATAGAGCAAGCCTGCAGGATTCCAGTACCCAGTAAGCATCATACTGGCAGGGCCTGTGCCAAGAACAGCAAGCGCTGTGCTTATAAGGGGCAATGGAGGCAACCCGCTGCCGAAGAGTATCATGGCAAAGGCAACATAACTGTAGAGAAATGCAAAATGCATAACCGAGTTGGGGAAGAGCCATACTTGCAGAAACCCAGTTAGATAGAAAGGAATGAGCAGAGGAAACTGTTTCGCAAAGGGCCCCAATTGAAACAAGTACATACCCAATGCTCTGAGTAATGAAGGTTTCGGCCCCACAGCCATTACATAGAGGCAGGGGACGATGAGTGCAAAACGCTTGCCCCAGTAGGGACCGAAGAGACGCTTGGCCCCTATACCTGCAAGCAAAATAAAAAAATGCAGGTGCATTCCAGATAGGGCAAGGATATGGGCACATCCACAGAGGATTGCCTTGTCCTTGAGAGCGAAGGATTCACCGCTCAACTGCCCCAAAAGGAGAAGGGAAGCAAGAGCCCTTACCTGTGCATCCTCGATACACACGTCCAGGCGTCCTTGCAAGCGTTCAAGCATGGCACGTCGCCCTAATGCAAAAGGAGGGATCTCAAGTACCTGTATATCCCCCGCATAGAAGACTGATCTTGTATCGTCCCACTGCCCCCAAACTTGGACAGTACTGGAAGCTACCAATACCTCTTCTACTGGAACCAAAACCGGCATAACACCGGATGCACTTCCCCCATAGCCCCCTTTGGCTGCACACCCTGTCAATGTCAGACGCAGTAGCTGGTCGTTACTCCGGGACAGTGATGAATCCTCCTGCAAGGTTCCTTCCAAGCTCACGATTCTATCCTGGGGAATTGCAAAGGATGGAGTACTGCTGGCAACGCCTCTACCCAACAACAGGTAAAAGCAGTACACGAGGGATGTAATTATGATCAGGGATCTTGAGCAGGAGGGAAAGGATGGCGCCACAATGAGCACAAGGATACCCAAGACCACTCCTACCAGCAGGGGATAGGCGAAAAGACCTGACCCACGGCAGGCCAAATAGATAGCCAGTGTGAATACAGGGAGCAAGAGTTTCAATGGATGAAAAAGGTCTTCCATATACAAGGAAGACCCCACGGGTTGATTTCTACTTCAGCTACAGTTCCATAAGTGAAACCATCAAGGCAAGTAGGCCGATATCCAGTCTCTTCTGCATGCTTTGGTGAAACAGACGTGCAGCAAGACGCTCATCTTTTTTACGTTGCATCCGTTGATTGTGAACTTTCAGTGCCATCCTGTAGAGACTCTTGTTGTAGAGGCTTAGGTACCGAGCCAATAAGTCCCCTAGTTCTTTCAGCGTCTCATTCGAACCATCATAGCTGATTGGTTTGAGAGGCTCCGAGGAGACCAAGGCAAGACTGTTGGAAAGTTCAAGAGGATCGGTAGAAGAAGCTTCATCAAGAAACGATTCAACAGCAAACAACTGTTCATCGATTTCCTGTTCTCTCTCCCCACAGCGCAACTTCAGCTCATAGCGCCTTCTTTGCGCGACAGATGAGCGAGTGTCCTTCTTGGCAAGATAACTCCAGGCAAGCACCACCAGACCACCGCTGATGAGCAGTTCATCAACCATGGGAAGAGGATCCCTGATCGCCAATGACATGAAGAAATAGGAAGCGGTGAACACAACTGCCGAGATCAAGAGCCTTGGGATATACTGCTTGTTCTGGATCCAGCGATCGACACTGAAATCAATGGCAGCATAGAGTGCATAGGAAACTTCATCCTTCTGGCTTTTTGTCAGCATTCCACTACTCTTGAGCACAACCTGCTCATCTTCACTCCAGTTCCCTACCCGGTTGGTATCAAGGTAGGGGGAGAGTGTGAGATTTTCCTTGTCTTGTCGTTGCAGTAAATAGCAAGTAATCACGAGAGGGCCGCCTTATATGCGTCTATCCGTTTACCCAGGTTCTGTTCGAACTCGGTACGGTCTGTTCCCTCCGCAGAGAAGAAGAAGTAGTATTTGATTTTTGGTTCAGTTCCACTTGGTCGTACCACTATCTTGTCTCCACCCTCCAGGAAGAGGATAAGGACATCACTGGGAGGAAATTCTGTTTGTTTGCCGTCAAGCAGATCCTGCTTGCTGGTAATTGTATGCCCGGCCAGCTCATCACCCTCATTGAGTTTTCGCAGCCCGGCCATTATCTGAGCCATCTTCTCCTTCCCTGATGCTCCTTCATAGTCCTTTGCAAAGACCGATTCTGTAGAGAACCCCCATGTATCATAAATCTGATCCAATCGATCCTTGAGGGTCAGTCCTTTGCTGGACCAGTGGCACATCATCTCAACGCTCATGAGAGCGCTGCTGATGGCATCCTTGTCACGTACCTGGGGAAGGGTCAGGTATCCGTAGCTCTCTTCACATCCGAAAAGGAAATATTCACGCTCTCCTTTCGGACCTTCCAGAGAAGCAATCTCCTCTGCAATATATTTGAAACCAGTGAGAACATCCTTGCATCGTCCCCCTTGGCTCTCGACAATTCTCTTCACCAAATCAGTGGTGACCAGACTCTTCACCACCAGAGGGGTTTTCTTCTCTTGATTTTCACGATCGGCCCCCATCAGGTAATCGGCAAGCAATACAGCAATCTGGTTACCCGTGAGTAGATGATAAACGTCTTTCTTTTCAGAAAGAGGAATGGCGATCCCCAGTCGGTCTGCATCAGGGTCGGTTCCCAGTACAATGTCAGCTTTCTCGTGCTTTGCAAGCGCCAGGGCCATTTTCATCGCCTCTGGATGTTCCGGATTGGGCAAGGGAACGGTTGGGAAGTTCCCATCCGGTTCCTGTTGCTCCTCCACAACCACACATTTGATCCCAACCTGGGAGAGCAGATGCTGCAAAGGAAGATTGCCTGAACCATGCAGAGGGGTGTATACGACCGTAATCGGATTATTCTGCACCAAGGCCGGACGTCTCAGATTCTGCAAAGCAGTGTGAAAATATGCTTGGTCGACCTTTTCAGGAACAGGTACGAGCAACCCTTTGGAACGGGCACTTTCAACGCTGATCTTCTTGATATCCTTTGCTTTCACCGCATTTGCGCGTTCAGCAATTCCAAAATCATGGGGTGGTGTTACCTGTCCCCCATCCTTCCAGTAAACCTTGTAACCGTTGTACTGAGACGGATTATGGCTGGCGGTAATCACAATACCGGCAGTGGTTTGCAGATAGCGTACCGCAAAGCTGAGCATCGGGACGGGGTGCAGCACAGGATAGAGAAAAACAGAAACCCCATTTGCTGCAAGCACCAGAGCTGCTTCATTGGCAAATAGGTCACTATAGTTACGACTGTCGTATGCGATGACCACTGAAGGGTTGCCGGAAGCCTCACAGAGATACTCACTCAAACCTTGGGTGACTTTTCGAACCATGTAGGTATTGATTCGGTTGGTGCCACCACCAATGACTCCCCTCATTCCTGCGGTTCCGAAGGAAAGGCTGGTATAGAAACGATCATACAGCGCTTCCCAGTTCCCATCTGCAAGTTCTTGTTCGACAGCTTCCCTGAATACCTGCTGGTCCTCTGCTTGTAGATAGGCTTCAGCCTTGCTTCTCAGATCTTTCTCATTGTACGCCATAGATTGCATCCTCCAATTCATCTACCGTATCGACAACCACAGAGCCAGGAAGTGCTTGCAGTTCTTCCTTC
>NZ_JAEKNT010000277.1 GCF_016406725.1 Sphaerochaeta sp. S2
TCCCTGTAATTCTCGCACGAACGTAGCTTTTCAACTATCGTTCTCATTCTTGTGAATTGACTGGGAAGCCCCTCAAGGGTTGCTTCCTTCCTATTCTCATCTCTTCCCTGCGCTCTGCTTTCATAAATCTTCCCGCTCCCCTTTCGGGAGGCGCTCGGTCAACTTACCCGATTTGCCGCCTGTCCGTCAAGGCCCTTGTGAGCCTTTTTTCCAAAGCTCCCGAGGAAGCTTTTCCAGCGGCCGGCGTAGGCCGACAAGAAGCGACTATACAGAACTTCCTTACCTCTGTCCAGTGACTTTGCAAAATTCATGTGAGAAATCAAAAATCATCACTATTTCTTAAGTATATTACGCATTGACACACCTAATCATGTCATTTCAAGGTGAAATGACATGGCCAAATATGTGGGAAAATATTTGAAATTCTTATTGAAATTCCATTGTATTGGTTTTCGTTTGCCCTTTAAAAACAAGAAAAGAGACTAACGACCCATACAAAGCAATAAAAAGAATAATGTGCATGATGCTGATCAGAGAGCCAAGCAGCAAGAACACAAGCATCGCATGCAGATCTGTTGCCAGGCTGATAAAAGAATGAATGGTCGATCTCCCTTGGTTTTCAATACTCTGCTGAACCATATTCTCTTGGATCACACCGGCTGAAGAGAGAAAGAAATAGAAGAGAAAATAGAAAGGGAGGAAGAAAACCTGGCCAAACAAAGCATATAGCAAGAGGGAAATTCCACCAGCTATACACAACAATGCAGGAACATGTGCTCGTTTCCCAGAAAAATATCGAGCAAAAAATGCTCCTAGAGACTCCAACAAGTACCTTCCACCGGTCCAGAATCCAACATACGTTGCAATTAAACCATAGGAGGATGCTATCAAGGGATCATATTCATCCAGGATACCAGGCAAGGAGATGGGAATAATGAGGAGAAGTACCATATACACAACACTGCGTTTCTTGCAAATGTGGCTAAGCGCATCTTTAAGCAGGTATAATGAGGAGTGTTGCTTCCGTCCCTCTTTATAGAGATTCACCTCATTACTCCCCATGATAATACCTGTTGCTACAAGACTGGCAACCACTGAGGAAAGCAGCACCACAGGAAATCCAAAGCGATGTGCTACAAAACCACCGGTAAAACAAGATAGAGCAACAGCCACAGAAGCAGTGCCCATGCCTCTTCCATAGATGGTTTCAAAAGCTTCTTGTCTTCCCTCCAGCTTCAAAGAATCGAAGAGCAACGCTTCTTCAGCACCGGAAGATAATGCCTCAGCAGTACCCCATGCAAGAAAGCCCAGTGCAAATACAAAGAATAATGGAGGGAGAACCAACCAGATGGTAAAACAGAGCGTTCTCAGCACTCCTGAGATTATCAAGAGATACCTACGATTCCAACGATCTGCAAGCACCCCACTGGGGATCTCCAGGAGTACCACAGGAACCGACCAAATTGCGAGCAACAGGGATATTTGGGACAATGAGAGTCCAGCCTTACTGAACAGTAAGGGATACACTGGATAAACCAGAAGCAGATTCTGCATTCCTTTGTACCAAATGAACCGTATTGATCCCATATGGTACAAATCGTAACACATTTCTGTATATTGAAAAAAGAAAAAATCCGGCGGCTACCTACTCTCCCACGGCTAACCGTAGTACCATCGGCGTGAGGGTGCTTAACTTCCGTGTTCGGGATGGGAACGGGTGTGTCCACCCTGCTGTGGCCACCGGGCCGGCCAACGCCTGGGAGCGCGAGGATCTCGCACGACCGGCCTTGGCAGCCCTGGGATTGGAATAATGATATGGTCAAGCCTCTCGGATGATTAGTACCGGTGGGCTGAACACGTTGCCGTGCGTACACCCCCGGCCTATCGAACAGGTAGTCTCCCTGTTTCCTTGTGCCCGCTTGTGCGGGTGGGATGTCTCATCTTGGGGAGGGCTTCCCGCTTAGATGCTTTCAGCGGTTATCCCTTCCGAACGTAGCTACCCGGCAGCTGCCGTTGGCACGACAACCGGTACACCAGAGGTTCGTCCACTTCGGTCCTCTCGTACTAAAAGCAGAACCCCTCAAACATCCAACGCCCATGGCAGATAGGGACCGAACTGTCTCACGACGTTCTGAACCCAGCTCGCGTACCGCTTTAATTGGCGAACAGCCAAACCCTTGGGACCTGCTCCAGCCCCAGGATGCGATGAGCCGACATCGAGGTGCCAAACCTTGCCGTCGATATGAACTCTTGGGCAAGATCAGCCTGTTATCCCCGGAGTACCTTTTATCCGTTAAGTGACGGCGCTTCCACTCGCTACCGCCAGATCACTAAGACCTACTTTCGTACCTGCTCGGCTTGTTTGCCTCGCAGTCAAGCCACCTTGTGCCTTTACACTTGAGGGATGATTCCCAACCATCCTAAGGTGACCTTCGCGCGCCTCCGTTACTCTTTGGGAGGCGACCGCCCCAGTCAAACTTCCCGCCTGGCACTGTCCCGCGACCGGATCACGGCCGCGGTTAGAAAATTGGACAGGCAAGGGTGGTATTTCACCAGCGGCTCCGCGCAGGCTGACGCCCACGCCTCGCGGCCTCCCACCTATCCTACACATCCCTGTCCAAGTCTCCATGCCAAGTTGAAGTAAAGGTTCACGGGGTCTTTCCGTCTAACCACGGGTACCAGGCATCTTCACCTGGACTTCAATTTCACCGGATTTCGCGTTGAGACAGCGCCCATATCGTTACACCATTCGTGCGGGTCGGAACTTACCCGACAAGGAATTTCGCTACCTTAGGACCGTTATAGTTACGGCCGCCGTTTACTGGGGCTTGGATTCGCTGCTTCGATTGCTCTGACAACTCCTCTTGACCTTCCAGCACCGGGCAGGTGTCAGTCCATATACTTCCCGTTGCCGGTTCGCATGGACCTGTGTTTTTGGTAAACAGTCGCATGGGCCGTTTCTCTGCAACCCCCTTGCGGGGGCCATACTTTTCCCGAAGTTACGTATGCATTTTGCCGAGTTCCTTAACGCGAATTCTTCCGTGCGCCTTCGCATTCTCAGCTCGCCCACCTGTGTCGGTTTTCGGTACGGTCCCCCAGGGCCGTTCCTTAGGGATTGTTTCTCGGCACGACGACTACGCGCACTTCGCTCCACCGTAGTGCAGCTCGCTCGCGGCTCACCTCGCCACCCGGATTTGCCTGGGTGCCTCATCGGCTCGCCGTTTCGGCCGGGACTACCGTCGCCCGGCTGCGTTTCGCCCTATGCGTCATCCCATCGGAACCCTGGGAGGTGCGGGAATGTTGACCCGCTTCCCATCGACTACGGCTCTCGCCCTCGCCTTAGGGGCCGACTGACCCTTGGGTAGATTACCTTTACCCTGGAAACCTCGGGCTTTCGGCGGACGGGGATCTCACCCGTCTTTTCGTTACTCATGCCTGCATTCTCTCTTCCGTCCCGTCCACAGGGGCTTACGCCCCTGCTTCTTCCGTTCACGGAATGCTCTCCTACCGACAGCACCACAATTGATGCTGTCCCGCGGCTTCGGTGCCGTGCTTAGCCCCGTTACATTATCGGCGCATGACTACTCGACCAGTGAGCTGTTACGCACTCTTTGAAGGGGTGGCTGCTTCTGAGCCAACCTCCTGGCTGTCTGTGCAATCATACTTCCTTTCCCACTCAGCACGACTTTGGGACCTTAGCCGGCGGTCCGGGCTGTTTCCCTCTTGACGACGGCCCTTATCAGTCGCCGTCTGACTGCCGCACATTGTATCGCGGTATTCGGAGTTTGGTTAAGCTCGGTACCCAGTGACGGGCCCTCACCTATCCAGTGCTCTACCTCCGCGACAATCGGTGCGACGCTAGCCCTAAAGCTATTTCGGAGAGTACCAGCTATCTCCAAGTTTGTTTAGTCTTTCGCTCCAAGCCACAGCTCATCCCAACCCTTTTCAGCGGATTTAGGTTCGGCCCTCCACAGGATTTCACTCCTGCTTCAGCCTGGCCATGGCTAGATCACTTGGCTTCGGGTCTACCGCATGCGACTGAACGCCCTGTTCAGACTCGGTTTCCCTGCGGCTCCGGGACTTCTCTCCCTTAACCTCGCCGCATACGGTAACTCGCAGGCTCATTCTACAAAAGGCACGCCATCACCCCCTAAAGGGCTTTGACCGCTTGCAGGTCCACGGTTTCAGGTTCTCTTTCACTCCCCTCCCGGGGTCCTTTTCACCTTTCCCTCACGGTACTATGCGCTATCGGTAGCTGCCGAGTATTTAGCCTTGGAGGGTGGTCCCCCCTGCTTCCGGCAGGATTTCTCGTGTCCCGCCGTACTCAGGTAGCGCGGCCATGCAGCCACAGGCGTTTCGCGTACGGGGCTTTCACCCGCTCTGGCCGGCCTTCCCAGGACCGTTCCGCTACACTTGTGGTTTCTCACTGCACGGGTTACCCCCGCCGCACCCCTACAACCCCGCGCACCCGAGGGCACGCGGTTTGGGCTCCTCCCCGTTCGCTCGCCGCTACTGGGGGAATCTCGTTTGATTTCTACTCCCGCCGGTACTTAGATGGTTCACTCCCCGGCGTATCTCCCATGCACCCTATGTATTCACGTGCATGTGCATGTCATCCAGACTTGCGGGTTACCCCATTCGGACATCCGCGGATCACTGGGTATTGGCCCCTCCCCGCGGCTTTTCGCAGCTTGTCACGTCCTTCTTCGCCTGGCAGCTCCTAGGCATCCTCCGTGGACCCTCATTTCGCTTGACCATATCATTCTTCCAATCCCTGCGCTATATTGATCTGCTATTCCTAGCAAATGCACTGTAAAAAAACCAGTTGCCTGAGCAACTGAAAATGGGACTGATAAGACTTGAACTTATGACCTCGTGCTTATCAGGCACGCGCTCTAACCACCTGAGCTACAGTCCCGTATAACGAACATATCAGAGAAGAGAAGAAAAGAAAAGGAAGCTATAGAGCCATTGTTGCAGGACTTGCACCTGCTGGTCGACGACCGTTGGTTGGGTCCGGCTGTGAGGGCCGGGCCCGGCCTTTCTTTATCAGAAAGGAGGTGATCCATCCCCCCCTTCCGGTACGGGTAATTTGTTCGGATTTTCCCTGTTTCTTTCGAT
>NZ_JAEKNT010000278.1 GCF_016406725.1 Sphaerochaeta sp. S2
GCTCGGGGATATCCCGTATGCAGTCGCTAGTTCTGCCACCGGTGTCTTTTCCTTGAGAGCCTCGACCGCTACTTCTTTTTTGAACGATTCGCTGTAAGGTTTCCTGTTACGTCCCATTTTCTGCTCCGTTTTCAACGGTAACAGCAATTCGTTATTTTTGCACCTCCCTGTCTCAATTCATGGTCTTATTATAGTATTCCATCTCTTGAACATTGAAGAGAAACTCGATAAAGGATACAAGATTCTTATCCCACGTTTCCGCTATGTGCCCATCGCAGACTCTGATGGAATAACGAAGCTGAGGGTCCTTCTCTCCGATATAAAGAGAAAGGATATCCAGGTACTCTTTAGTGGTCTGAACGACAACCTGAAGGAGAAAGTCCTGAAGCACCATCTTATAGCGGAATCTTCCATCTTTCCAAACATTGAAGAGGCAATGAGTAGTAGTCATGAGAGATTGAAGTTGTAAAGAATTAAGTTCTTCGTTGTTTATGTGTTCAACGAGTAAGCGCGAAGTGGATACATACAAGACAGTTCTCTTATGCAACGCATAAAAAGTGGCTTATTTCCCCAAACCTACCGCCATGTCATCAGGGCTTCATTTAGGCTCTCTTCTACCCGCTCTCTTGGATGAATGAAAGACGCAAGGCCATGTCCGGGAAGCATGACGTCAAAATCTATCTTTGAAAGCTTTAAAAGCGTTTTGATATACACCTGCTTGTCGAAGTCGATAGAGCCACTCCAGCCAAAGTGACCATACCCTAGAGTACCTATCACATCACCTGAGAAGAGGACCTTCTTTCCTTTCCATGAAATCAAGAACCCTGTACATCCAAGGGTATGGCCAGGGAGATGAATTGATTGGACTGTAAGGGAACCAACAGTGAACTGCTCATCATCCTCCAAGATTCGATCAACAGATACTGGAGTAAATACACGATGGTACAGGTATCCACAACATCGCTCATCTCCCTTCTCCATCGCATCAGCAGTATAGGCATGAGCAATAAGCTCGATTCCGGCATCTTTCAGGAGATGAGCCCCTTGGGCATGATCATAATGAGGGTGGGTAATCAAAGTAGTTGAAATCTTTCTCGTATCAAGTCCCCATTTCTGCATATTCTCCTGGATTGTTGGCCAAGAATCACCATTGCCTGTATCTATAAGGATGATCTCGGATCCAAGATCAAGTGCATACACATTGCAATCATCAAAAGGACCGCTCACTTGGCTTCCAGTCAGGCCAACGAGACTTCCTCCAACTACATATATATCTGGAAGCAACTGCATAGGCATCCCTCCTTTGGAATCATTGCATCTACGGCCAAAGAGCAGCCTCGATTTCGATGCAGAGCCAATGGTAAATAGGGAGATGCAGTTCTTGGACCTTGAATGTTTCACGTTCAGGAACCTGAATGCATACATCACAATGCTCTTTTAATGCACCACCGGCTTCACCCGTCAAACCAAGTACCGACAAACCTTTTGCACGAGCTACCAAAGCTGCGCTCAATACATTTTTTGCGTTTCCTGAAGTAGATATCCCGATAAAGAGGTCACCAGGATTACCATAACCATAGACCTGTTGTGCATACACAAGGGAAGGATCAACATCATTCATGAAGGCTGTTGAAAGCGCTTGGTGGCTCGATAAGCAGATAGCCTTTACCGCTCCCTCCAAGTTGGAAGCTATTTGGTTTCCCGCTTCTCCCCCAATGTTGCTCAATTGTTGAGCTATCATACCTTCTATCGGGCGTTTACGAACGAACGACTTCATGAGTTCGCCTACAATATGATCAGCATCGGCGCTACTCCCCCCATTGCCTGCAACCAAGAATAGTTTTCCTTCTTGAGCTTTCTTCACCACCAGATCCCGAGCCGCTGCCAAATTAATGGTTATGCTCTTTAGTTGCGGGTAACGTTCTAGCAATTGATCCAATGTATATATCATCGCTCTCTCCTCATACTATGGTCTCTAGCAATTCCTAAGGCTGCCATATCTCCCAGCTGTTCTCCAAGCAAGGATGGTACAACCTCACAATTTGAGTATGGGAGGCTGAGAGTTTCTTCGCGTAGCACCTGGTCCATTATTGGTCGGAACAACTCCTCGTCTCTACTATAGATACTTCCAATGATAATGCGCTGTGGATTGAGCAAGTCGATCAACAAGGCTAGCCCTGAGCCCAACATCTTTGCACTCTGTTCAATGACATGCATCGCAGTAGAATCGCCTTCCTTGGCCAGCTGACAAACCTTTTGGGCACTCACTGTTTTCCCGGTTGCAATTTCATACAGACCGGATATACCTGCACCACTGACGTAGCTCTCCCATGATCCTCTCTTGTAGTAACAATAGGGGCCGGTATCAGCCATCCTCCAATGCCCAACTTCCCCAGCAAGGCCATTGGTTCCCCGATAGAGAGCTCCATCCAAGATCAATCCAGCACCTAAGCCAGTACCGAAGGTCAAGAAAATGATTGAATCAAATCCCTTCCCATTACCCCAATACCATTCGGCCAAGGCACAGGCATTCGCATCATTTTCCAGATACGTTGGAATACCAAAATGCTCTGATACAATGTCCACAATTGGAATATCGTCCCACCCTGGGAGATTGGGAGGTGATTGAATGATTCCACGTTTACTATCAAGAGGCCCCCCACATGAAATGCCAATTGCCTTGATATCTTGAAGGGAGTGGGTAGGAGACAGAAGCAGTTCAACCTCTGCAAAGATGCCCTCTATTACAGCGTCAACTCCAGAAGGGGTTAGAAACTTCCGTTTGTTGATCAACCCACCATTGTTATCCCCAAGGCTGATAGCTGTTTTTGTACCACCAATATCAATGCCAATATATTTCTGTGATTCCATAGAAAACTACCTTACTACCCTTTCACTGAACCGGAGAGAAGCCCTTGAATGAAATATTTCCCAAGGAAAATGTAGACAAGCAGTGTAGGAATTGCTGCAATCAATGCACCTGCCATCTGCACATTCCACTCAATTACCTGGGTTCCTGCCAGATTTTGCAGGGCAACAGTAATTGGTTGGATAGAAGGTCTTTGCGTCAAGACAACAGCAAAAAGGAAATCATTCCAAACACTGGTAAACTGCCAAATAAGTACAACAACCATCGTAGGCAAAGAAATGGGAACCACTACTTTTCTAAAAACGCCGCCGAGACGAAGTCCGTCGATCATCCCAGCTTCGAGCAATTCATCAGGCAGCTTTGCATAGTAGTTACGGAACATGAGTGAAGAGATCGGTAAGCCATAGATGATATGGGTCACGATAAGCCCAGAAAGATGACCGTATAACCCAACGGTATTCATGGTACGAACGAGAGGGATCAAGATACTTTGGTAAGGAATAAACATACCGAAGATGACCAAAGCGAAGATGATATTGGAGTACCTGAACTTAACCTTTGCAAAAATGAACCCTATGATTGCTCCAAAAATCACAGAGAAAAGGCTAACTGGAATTACGAGCAGGAAGCTGTTCTGAATATTCTGACCAAGTTTGACGAACGCCTCTGCATATCCCTCAAACGAAATATTTTGTGCAGGAATCCACATCTCGCTGATTCTTACATCTGCGAATGGTTTCAGACTATTATTGAAAACCACATAGAGTGGAAAAAGGAAAAGGGCTACCGCGATATACGCGAGCGTGTATTTCAGTATCTTGCTTGATTTTTTGGTAATCATTCTGAATCCCCCCTCAGCGTTGAAATGAGATACGGCACGATTACCACAGCAACCAAGATCAGCATGATAATGGAAATTGCAGCACCTTCAGCATAGTGGTTTCCTCGGAAGGTCGTCTCAAACATAAAGAGTCCAGGAAAATCAGTGACGAATGCAGGCCCTTTACCTGTCATTGCATATGCCAAATCAAATATCTTAAGTGAGATATGACCAAGCACAATCATGGCAGAAAACGTGATTGGCTTGATAATGGGAAGAATAACATACCACATGGTAGCTAACTCTCCAGCCCCATCAATCTGTGCAGATTCAATAAGCTGGTCAGGAATACCTCTCAGCCCTGCCAAAAACATTGCCATTGTGTACCCGAGATATTGCCAAGAGGCTGCGATGATGAGTGCAATAAGCGCAACATTGAATCCACCAAGACTATAGGTTGAAGTAAACCACCCAAATGTTGCTTCAAAACCCATCATACGGAATAGAGAGTTTACTCCAACCTCAGGGCTAAAAATCCAACGCCAGAGAACACCAGTTACCACAAAAGAGAGAGAAAGGGGGAATAGATATACCGTTCGTAAGAACGACTCACCCCGCAACTTGGAATAGAGTAGATAGCTGAGAAAGAAACCACCTACGATACAAATAACAAGAAAGAACAGCGTAAAGAAGATTGTATTACGGATATCGGTCTGAAACCGCTGTGAGTCAAACAACCTTTGATAATTCTCAAACCCAACTGAGGTCATGTTTGGAAGAATGCTGTTCCAATCAGTGAAGGAAATCCTAAATGACCATGCAATAAAGCCATAGACAAAAATAAACAGCAAGAGAAGCATGGGCAACAGGATCAACACTGCAAGTCTGCGGTCTTTCTTTGCACAGTACATAAAGCCCCTATCCTATACATAGCACATGATTGTCACCATCATGTAACAATCATTCAATCGTATGGTTTTCTCGAATTTGGAGAAACGCATACCCATTCAATCTAGATATAGTACCTTGCTGTACATAAGCGTACAGCAAGGTACTCCAATACACAAGACAACCTTACTTAGGTGCGTATCGGTCAGCAGCAGCCTGGAACTCAGTGATGGCCTTATCAACGTCCAAGTCAGTTACAAAAACACTCATGATATCGTTGATTCGGGTGAGCCATGGCTCAGAGATGGCAGCGCCGTGAGCAACACTGGGAACGATAGCATCGGATGCAAAATCGTCCATGGCAGCATTCAAATAGCGGTCATACTTTGAACGGTCACCATCGATGCGGGCAGGAATGGATCCCTTGATAGGATTGAAGGCATCCTGTCCTTCTTGTGATGCACAAAGAGTCAACCACTTGATGACATTATCCCGGTTGGGAGCATTCTTTGGCAAACCAAAGGAGTCGCTAAGCATGATGAAGTTGCCTGAAGTACCAGGAGTAGGAACCCAATCCCAATCCTCGCCCTGCTCGAAGCCCTGGGAGTAATAATAACCAGCAGCCCAGTCGCCCATGACGTTCATGGCAGCTTTGCCTTCAGCTACATAGCCTGCAGCATCCATGTTTGCAAGAGCAGCGTGGTCGCGATTGATATATCCCATCATCTTGGCAAAATCATTCAAAGCACTACGTACTTGGGCATCGTTCCACTTAACCTTACCTTCCCAAAGTGCATTGTACTTATCGGGACCAGTATGTGCGAGGATTACGCTCTCAAGCAGGTGGGTTGCAGCCCAGATCTCATTATCACCAAGAGCAAGAGCTGGTATTCCATTCGCCTTGAAGACTTCTGCAACACGGAAGAAGTCAGCCATGGTCTTTGGTGGTTGCAGATTGAACTGTGCAAACAGCTTCGGACTATACCACATTACATTCGAGCGGTGGATGTTCACGGGAATGCTATAAACCTCACCTTCGTAAGAGATGATGTCAATTACATCCGCAGGGAACTTATCCATGTACCCTGCATCTTCCAAGACGAAGGTAATGGGTTCCATGAATCCAGAGACCACCCAGGTATCAATCAATTCGTGACCGGCATGAACCTGGAATGAATCGGGAGGATTCCCACCCTGCATACGGGTAGCAAGAACAGCCTTTGCATTGGTTCCTGCACCTCCAGCAACCGTAGCATTGATGATTTCGATGCCTGGATACTGGCGATCAAACTCATTGTACATCGCCTCCAAGCCATCAGCCTCACCACCAGCGGTCCACCAACTAAAAATCTCCAGGGTATTGCTTTCAGCCTTGGCTTCAGCTGCACCCTGCGCGAAGATCATCGTGGTTGCCATTAAGGCTACCAACAGACCAACCATGATTCTTTTTTTCATAGTTTTCTCCTTTTTCTATGATCAAGACTTCAACGAAGTCATTGCAAACGCAACAATATCTGATCCATCCTCTGCAAGCTAAGCGTAGCAGAGCGAATCGTATGATAATTGACTTTCCAGGAATGACTCATATGAGTCCAAATAGGTGTTCCATCTCGTTTCAGGAGGGCAAGCCATTCACCCAAATCATGCTGTATCATCTTTTCAAATACGAAAGCATGAACGTTTTTATATGCCTCCAGGAATTTCTCATCACCGAAGGTAAGATATGCATCAAGCATCCCTATCAAAAACTCTGCTTGTTGCCAAAATTCCTTACAATCATCATACACCACTGATCCATCAAGAGAGCCTTCCACGTAGACACCACCGTATTCACGATCAACACCATAGGAAACTGCATGATCCAGTAGTTTGACAAACATAGGTTCATATGGCTGTATGGATTTGCCAAGCACTCGAAGAGCATCACTCAGCAACCAGAAGAACTCTACGTTATGCCCATAAGAAGTATTATCAAGGGCATTAGGTTTTGCACCTGAATCATCTGAGAAACGATCCCAACCCCAAATGATGTCAAATTTGATCTGCGGAGCTACCGACCAATCACAATTGAATTGGGGGATTCCAGTCTTGTGAACTGGATGCAAGATCCTTGTATTGATCAAGTCAATGATCTCTTCCAGCTTTCTTCGATGGATAGCCTTTCCACTTGCATTGTACAATGCGGTGTAGGCTTCCATAAGATGCATGTGAACATCAAGAGTTTTTCGGTCTCCTCCACCGCTACCTCCAGATGAGAGGGTCCAGTCACGTTCAAACATTTCCCAATACCCACCATAGGAAGTCTCTGCAGCATAGATTTGGAGAAGATTAAAACACTTCTCTGCATACTCCAAAGCAATTGGATCATCGAAAGTTTTGGCATACGTGCTTAACGCATAGATTGCGAAAGAGTGGCCGTACACGATTTTCTTATCAATGAGAACCTCATTCTTCCGGTTGAACAGCCAGAAGAATCCTTCATGTACAGGGTCCCAATAGTGTTCTATCGCAAAGTAGACACCTTTCTTTGCCAATGTTGCACAACGTCCATCAAGATCGTGATTCAGGGAACAGGCAAGAGAAAGGGAATAGATAGTACGCATATGGGCAAGCAATGATTTCTCATCAACTCCTGAATCCTTGCCTTCAGCGTCCCACTGTGTTAGATAGCCACCCCAATCAGAATCCCAAACCCGATCAAGCCAGAACGGGAGCAACTCATCATGGAGATGTCTCTCCATTTCTTCTTTCCATGTATTTACTTGTCCAACAATGTCCATTGATTCAACTCCTTTTTTCCAACTCACGATACAGACTTACGAAAAATGCATGATTATCAGAGCAGAGGTAGGAAGCATTGCATCCCATTCGACTGAAGGTCTTCATGAACCGCAAATAATATGCAGGATTATCTACAGGAGGCTCTCCCTTGGACCAATCCCAACTCTCTTCTTGCAGGTCAACCACATGAATTGCACAATCAGTGACATGCTTACCTGTATTTCTCACCATCGAGAGAGATTTTTCAAAAATCATCGGAGACATTACAGCTGATCCAACAGAGAGGTACACTCCCCCTTCCAGATTTGAGACACTCTGCACATAGGAGAGGAAATCACGCTCAGCAGTTCTGCCAATAACAGCTCCCCTGTTCGCCTTATGTGTATATATGATATCGTGTCCAAACATTGGATGACTGGTGAAAGGTACTTGTGCTTCCCACGCCAGTGCCTGTGCACTATAGCTGGCATATGGATGAGATATATTCAAACGTGAACCAAAGAGCGAATCGTCCAAATCTGTAATGAGATTAAGCAGATCCAATGCACTGCCTCGTTTGCCTGCAGATCCATCTAACGAAGTGGCAAATGTTTCCAGCTCAGAGCGACTCGGTATTTCCAATCCACCACGGACAATCATTGCCCCAATAGATTCCCCATACCCCAATCCCTCATACGCTCCAACAGCCAAGGCAAGATTGATGTACAAGCCGGTCTCTTCCCAAGTTCCAAACTTGCCTTCCTGGACGTTTGTTCTAACATCCTCGCTACTCTGTCCAAGATAGGAGAACTCCCAATCGTGGATAACTCCAGCACCATTGGTTGCAAGATGAGTCAACCATCCTTTCTGCACCAAATTACCGAGCAGTCGGCCTAATCCATTCTTGATGGTATGAGCTCCGAATGCACACATTACTGAAGCACCACGATTACGTGCCTGAACCATCTCATCAGCAATCAGTGCTGTTTTTTGTTGTAATTTTGTAGGAATTGCAACACTATCTGTTGCTGGATCTACGCAGGAGGACTCGATAAATACCTTGTTCTTCCGTGAAGATAACGGGAAATACGTCATGGTATTTCGATCGAACAGCGCTTGCTTACCTGCTGAAAGGTGATTCATCTTACCCATCACTTCACCTCCCAACCGAGGTATTTACTCAAGGTAGAGGCATGAGAAAAATCAGGAAGCAGAAGGTCAGCTCCACCCAAGACTAGACGGCTCCTTTTCTTCATATTCAAACCGTAACGGCGGACTTCATCACTCAACAACCCCACTGCTAGCAAGCCGTGGCGCTTAGCCTCACGCATCTCAACTGGACCATCTCCGAAGACTACACATGACTCATAGTCTTCGTTCAACCGTGTTTCAATGATTTGCTGAATCACCAACCGTTTAGGGTCATTCGAGACATCTCCGACCGAGCCAAAAATTCGGCCTTCAAAGTAGTTTGCATAGCCAAGTAGTTCTGCTTCACGCTTTACATCATCAACATCAGTACCACTTGCAAGATAGAGTTCTGTACCATGTGAAGAGAGAAATCGCAAGAAATCTATCGATCCTTTGATAGTAACGTCAGTGGCATCAAGCCGCCGGGCACGAATCTCAGCAACCTTTTTATCCACCATGGCCAATAAATCTTTATTGTAAAGCTCTTTATACTGCAGTGCCGTAAGCACTTCCTTCTCAGGAACGTACCCATAATGACGCACCAGTTCAACCAAGTAATGCATTTGCTCGATTGTTTGGATGCCAGTGGTACGATCAATGAAAGCATGTATATCATTCCTGAGTGATTGGATGTCCTTACTGGACAGGGAGCTGTAAGCTTCACCTGCTATTGCAGTGAGCATGCTCTGCTCCATGACTGTTTCCCAGCCCTGTCGTAAAGTTGAGATTGTTCCATCATGGTCGAATATCGCCACCTTGGGGAATCCATTCATTTGTGAAGGCTTTATTATTTCAAGCGGTGTATCCTTCCAATACAGAGCTTTCCTCTCATCATCTGCAATTTCAGGATTATAACGCCAATCAGCTTTCTCAGATAACGAGATAACCTCATCAGCTGATGGGTGACCACATTCATAGAGAACTTTCAGCGAAACCCCCGCACATATATTACCGATGTAGGCAGCTTCCGCCAAATTGGCGCCCCAGGCCCCAGCCACTACCAATCCGGCCAGGAAAGCGTCACCTGCACCTACTGCATCGATTTGTCCAGCAAAATGTATACCAGGGAATGCCTGGATAGCCTCTGCTTCATCTACAGCAATGGCCCCATCAGGACCGAGGGTCAGAACAATTGGTTGCTTGAAATATTTGGCCAACCAGATCGCCAGTTCCTTTCTGTCTAGTGTACAGGAAGGGCCATAGAGAAGGCGTCCTTCCTGTTCATTGAGCTTGTGGATAGTATTCCTGTAAATATCATTCAATTTCCTGCAGTCTGCAAACCATCGAACCCCGGAATCAGAAACAGTACTTTCGATGACCTCATTCAGAGCTTTTTGGAAAGACTCACTATGGAGTCCGCGAGGTACTTGCTCATTGATGATGACTGCATCATATTCAGATAGCTTTTTTTTCAGGGTAGAGAGAAGACCTATGATACTCGCTTCAGTTGGGGTGTTGAAATTACCACTATCAAAACGAGGATGTTCTACTCCTCTCTCAAAGACCTTATGATATACATGCGTTGCCCATGTCTCTTCCTGACGAACAACCCCTTCTGTTTCGATGCCATGTTTCTGCAACAGGGAAATCAGTAAATCACCAAAAAAATCAGAACCTACGATTCCATAGATATCAACTCGTTCTGCTCCAAGGGTTTTGCAATTCACAGCAACATTACAAGCTCCTCCAAGCTCGGGCTTTGAGTTGAGGACTGAGTAGGTTTGCAAGCCAGTTTCTACCGATATTTCAGCCTGTTCAGTCGTTACCTGATAAGCAAGATCTAGACACAGATCACCAATAATCGCAATAGATACTGGTCGCCCTGCATTACGGGCCATCACCTGGCGAATATCAATGTTATTTCCCAAAATACCGTTCACGCTCAATACAGTCTCCCTGCGAGAAGAAAGCTTCTTGAAAATGTAACCGCTTTCATTTCTCTTTATACCAAGCTTAAGCCACCAATACCCAGTTGTCAACCGAATGATCTGAAATTTATTTACATGAGCATGAAACTGCAATTACCCTGTTGTATTTTATTGACAGCAAGAGGGAGTAAGCCTAAGGTATCTGTGAAATGAAACATAAAACCATAGATGATATAGCCCTTGAAGCAGGAGTAAGCAAAGCAACCGTCTCCCGTGTTATCAGCCACCCTGAGATTGTCTCAAAACGTACCCAGGAACGCGTACGTGCCGTGATGGATAAATACTCCTATACCCCTAGTTTGCTGGCACAAGGACTTGCAGGAAGTCCAACAAAAACTATTGGTGTTATCATCGATGAGCTCTCTAACTTTTTCTTTATTGAAATCGCCGAGGGAATTGACCGTATCCTCTCTCCCAATGGGTATTCGATGCTTTTATCAAGTTCACGTTGGGTTGAAGAGAGAGAAATACAGCTTGTACGTTCGCTTATCAGCAACCGTGTGCAGGGAGTGCTTATAGCCCCGATTAGTGAAAACAGCTTTGCTATTCGGCTTCTTCAAGAAGCAGGGATACCTTTTGTTGTAATCAACAGCGTCCCCAAAGATCCTTCCATTTCTTATGTTTGCTGCGACAACCATGAAGGTGGACGTATTGCTGCACAATATCTTAACACCTATCCAAGCGAGCAGATAATTGTTATCACGGGATTTGCTCATCAATCCATCGAGCACCGCCTTGAAGGTTTCTACAACACCATCAAATCACCAGAATCAATCATTCGCTATTCACAGGTAAAGACGCAAGAGGAGGGATACCTTCTCGCTCCTGATCTTATCAAAAAGAATCATATTGATCGTATCAAGACAACACTCTTCATCACCAATGACAACGTAGCAATAGGCATCATCAATCGCCTTGTTGAAGAAGGAATCCGAATTCCTGACCAGGTTTCGATTCTTGGATATGACAACATCCGTATCAGTGAACTTTGTAGAATTCCTCTTACCACTATCAATCAATCCATTACCAACACAGGGGAGCTTGCAGCACAGAGCCTACTCAAACTTCTCAAGAAACAAGACAGCGTCTACCATCACTCGATTCACCCTTCCCTGATACAAAGAGAATCGACAGCTCAGATACCTCAATAACAACAATCCTGGAAAATACCAACTTTAAGTATCTTGTCTTGAGCAATAGACAGGTCTCATATTGATTCAATGTTTTTGCAATCTGACATATCCTGGTGGTTACGTTTACAGATTTCTTTCTGTCCTTCAAGCCATTAATGGCATTCTACTAGACCCTTCCATTTTATATATAAGCTATGACAACCTAAAGGGAGGGTAATTCAGAATAGTAGCTATAGTTGCCTTAGTCATCATCTTCTTCCATTTCTTCGAAGTTTTCAGATAGCTCCAACTCCTGATCTCCCATGGAGAGTGATTGTTTATAGTCATCGGCCATCATGGTCCTATTGAATTCTGCAGTTGGGTTAATTTCATCAACCAATGCTTCTAATTCTTCAAGCGATACATCAAAGAACTCTTTCCGTAAATTTACTTTATTTAATCGGTTTGCATGGAGCCGTTGGTGTAGGGCATTCTCGAGCCCCACTGCATCCTCTGAGAAGATAAAACTATGTACATCGAACTTGAAGGGAACGCTTGCACTGCCCAATTCATCCACACGTTCCTGGGGATCCAGTCGGCGGGTCATGCCAATCTTAAACACATGGTCACCAAAACTACCCAAATTGCTGATAATATACACATTTCCTGCCTTTCCATTTTGCAGTTTGGTAATTTCTTCTTTCTTTTCCTCCACTTGGGCAAGTTGGACATTCAATTCATCCAGTCTTTTCTGGTAGCCTTGCCTTTTTACAGAATCCTCAGGTTCCAAGTCAAATAATGATTGGATTTTCTCTATCTCAGACTGGTACTTTGACTCTTCAAGGGCTATTTGTTTTTTCTGCTCTTCTAGACGTTTTCTTTCTTCGGCCTCTTCCCTCATCTGCTGCCTGAGAGCAAGTTGTTCCTGGCGGGCTTGTTCTTTCTTGATGAAATACTCGTACTCTATCTTAACGGCATTGATGAAGAGGTGCTCCAATTCACCGACAAACTTCCTCATTGTCCCAGCAATCTGTTGATTTCCCTCGGATACGATTACAAGATATTTTGCTATCAAAGACTGTACTTGTAACAGAGCTACGTCAAGTTTTTCATGTTTGAGGTTATAGAGAATGTTTTGCAGTTCTGAACGCAGAGAAAGAACCATGAGCTGGTAGATTGATTGATTCGCCTTCGTTGTATACCTCTGGGCATACGATTCAAGCAGGGAATCAATCTGTTTCTGGTTTGCCCTAAACTCCTTTCGAAGATCCTGATAATTCATGTAGTTCAGGTTGAGCATTACTGTAGGGGCAAGGGAATCGAGATCAGTTTTATCATATTCAGAAAGAGGTTTATAATAGGTACTGGGGATTTCAGCTTCATGAAAATTCAACACTGCATGCTCAACCGCTGCATAAAGCTCCTTGGTTCTAGAAAGTTTCAACTTCAGGTTCTCAAGTTTTTTCTCCAGACTACCGCACTTGCTCTCTAAATCATTTTTCTCAGACCGAAATTCCATGCGCTGGGCGCCCAACTGGATGATCTCAGTATCCAGTCTTTGGATTGTATCTTTAAATTGTTCCATTTTTTTCTGTGCTGATTCCAAGTCAGAGACTCCCAACTGCACAATTCGTCTATTTTCTGCATCTAGCTTCTCCCTAAGGTTCTGGAGAGTTCTTCTTGTAAGAATCAAAATTAGAAGCAATATACAAACCACTACTACGAGAAATATCAATAGTACCATAGAGTGTCCCTCATTCATTTCTTCCGTAATAGGAAGCTGTGTTTCTTCAATAATAGGTACAACCAGCCCTTCTTTTCCTTTGACACTTGGAACAGACGACTGGGGAATTGACGAAGAATCACGCTTGGTTGCGTCCTCTTCTATAATCGAGTAATTAACCTCATCATGTCCGGCCTCAACCAACAGACCTTTTGCATCTGTTGGTAGTGGTGCTGAATACTCTGCAATCAAATTATGCTCAGATTCAGTAGTTTTGACTGACTCCTTCACAAGGGTACCTGGCTCACGACCTGGCTGGTCTTGACTATAAGAAGCCAATGAATCAAATTCTACTAGTTTTGCTTTCGTGGTTTGTGCTGAAGAATCAGCAGGTGGCAGGACATCTGATAGTTCGGAGTTCTGCTCTTCTTGCCTTTCGACAGGTGATTCACTGTCATTCGATGCTATTGATGTTTGACCGTTTGATAGAGGTATCTCTGGTTCCTTGGGTTTCGAAAGCACTTCTTGCTGACTTGGATTTTCCTCTACTACAGAGTTCTCTGCAACATTCGTATTTGCCTGTTGAGTTGTACAACTGACCATGATTATCAGAGGTATAAGTAAAAGGCAAGAAATTGAATAAAGTAGCGAATGGTGTTTTTTCATGTCAACTAGTTTAGTGTATCACGTAAACTAGACTTTGGATGCACGATTTTTCGCTTTCAGCAACCAATAATATCAGGCAACAAGCTTCTGCGCTCCTGGTTATGTTCTATAGTGAAACTTACTGAAGTTACCATAAGATCATACCTGCACCAAGAGTTCTATCATTGTCTTTTTACGAAGGTATCCAACCATTTCCGACCTTTTACCCCTTCTCAGCGAGCTTCGCAACATTGCAACTTTTTCAACTCAATGGAGGAGGATTAGTCTGCCTTGGAAAGTATTAGATACTTATTTGCAAACAGCTCTCTTCTAGAGGTACATGAAATCACTCACCATCTGACTTCAAGGCCTCTAGTATTATGATTTCACGTTTCCAAGCTCCAAGAAATATTTCCACAAAAAATTCAAAATATCTCCACGAGAGTATTTATGTTATAACTCAACCAATTCAAGACCTGTAATACCTGAAGCAGTGAAAAATCTGAACGCCTTCTCACCTGCTCCCTTGAAGATCAGATCATTGATAGGCTCACTCACAAACTGAATTTGGATATCAACTTCCCTTGCAAGGTTGGACAGTTGCCTGCAGGTCTGCCTGATTGTTTTGCTCATCACCGGATAGAGCTTCCAGTTATTACCTCCCAGTATTATCTGGTCAGGATTGAGCACATCAAACATTTCAGCTAGCACTTCCCCAATTTTCTGGGCAGTGTATTCAATACGCTCAGATATCTCATGATCTTTTAATCGACTTAGCAACGTATCACAGTAGGCAAGGCTTCCCATCTGGCGCAGTTGTTCATACTCACCAAGGTCACGGGCGATAGCTGCAAGCGGCACGACGGTTCTCATACACCCGTTATTCCCACACTTCGAGCACTTTCGATCCACTCCAGTCAATTTCAGATGTCCTAATTCGCCCGCAAACCCATGTGAACCACGATACAATTCACCATCGATGATTATTCCAAGGCCAATACCTTGAGTAAAGAACACAAATAATTGGTTCTTATGTCCAGGTTTAAATGGATCGAGCTGACTGAATGCCGCTAAGTTTGCATCATTCTCAATGAGCACCGGGAGATTTGGAAACACAGATTGCAAATGCATCGCAAGATTGACACGTTCGAGCAGTGGATTGGATGCTTGCAACAAGATTTTTGATTGTTCATTGTAAACCGCAGAAACGCCTACAGACAGACAATACAAATGTCCTTCACACTCTGCAAGCAAGGATTGAGAACATGACCTGATGGAATCCATCAATCCCTCAATCGTCAAGGAATCAGGGAGGCTCATACGCTTTGTCTTGACAATGGTGTTTGCGAGGTCAACCAATGCCATCGCGATATACTCCGTATGATGCATATCAAGCACCAACGCATAGGCATATTCTGGGACAAATTCAACTGCTATAGCTTTTCTTCCACCAGTAAAAATGGACTCTTCTTCATATCTGGCAAGCCCTTGATCAACCAGCTGGTTACAGATACTCGACACCGAAGCAAAGGTCAATTCGACCTCTTTTGCCAACTGTCTTTTTGTCATCGGACTACCAACCCGCAAGGCGGAATATACCTTCAGGAGATTCGCTAAACGAACATCAGTAGTCGTAACAAGTGCCATGAATTACCTGCCTTATTTACATGAAGCATACCAAACCACCCTGCTCTGGGCAAGTTACATCCCCAGTAGCCGAGAACCAGTATCGTGGAATATGGCCTTCAAATCTTCCTCACGTACATTGAGAAATCGGAAAATCCTGTGTTGCTCCTCCAAGTAGGGCATAGAGAAACCTCTAGGCAACCAAGACGAATCGGTTGCAAAAATTATCCTTGAGGGTCCCACTGTTTCCAGGAATTTGCGAATAACGTCTTCCAGTGTTAACTGATACGGCATCCACCTAATCCATTGGTTACTACCTGAGGTATCAACATACACATTAGGTCTCGTCCAACAGAGTTGCAACAAATCTCCCATATGGGTACACCCAAAGTGTGGAACGACAAAATTCACATCCGGAAAATCGAGTGAAATCTTTGCAAGACGCAAGGGACTAATGTTATTGGCAACCGGAATTCCCCCTGCTGCCCCGAGCAGACCAAAATGCATCAAGACAGGAACATTGTAGGCTCTACACACCTCCCACAATGGATAATATCGCTCATCATCTATCGGCGTCTCAATTTCTGGGGTAAGCAACTTATATCCCTTTAGAGAGAGATCTCTGAAGGCATGCTCAAGTTGCTCCGCTGCATCCTTAGCATCCGGGCTTTGATGGGCAAACCCCGTAAATCGCTCTGGTGCCATCTGAACTATCTTCGCCAGTCGCTCATTCCCCCCACCAGAAACCCAGACAATTCGCTCAACCTGCTTCTCATCCAAATCCTTCAGGTAGGCGTCTACCATCTCCTCATCTGATTTGGCCTCTTCTGGTGTACCAAAATTGAAGGCTTGCCGCCAGATTTCCCCATAATTGCGGGTATAGGCTGCATTAAACGACACCTTTTTCTGCTTAGGATAATCAGGAAACCATTCGCCCTGTACAGGAAAATGACAATGAAAATCAAATATCGGAAGATTCTGAATCATATATCCATCCTTATTCTTTTACGCCGGTCAAAGCTATTCCTTGGACGATCTGCCGCTGGAACAGCAGAAACACCAAGAACACTGGAATCGTTGCGACAGAAGCGCCTGTCATGACCATCTCCCATTGAGTCTGGAACTCACCATTGAAGAAGGAAAGGCCAATAGGCAGGGTATATCTGCGCACCTGGTTGATTACGATCAGAGGCCAGAGGAATGCATTCCAGTTCCCTATGAACGTAAATATTGCTAGTGCAGAAAGAGCAGGTTTCACTAAAGGAAGCGCAATTCTGGAGAAAATCTTGAACTCTGATAGTCCATCTATACGCCCAGCATCCAAC
>NZ_JAEKNT010000279.1 GCF_016406725.1 Sphaerochaeta sp. S2
GTTCAACAAGATACTTGAAACTTCAATACGAGAAATCTACGAGGCTTCCATTACCTAATGATATATGCTCCTCACTGATGAGAAATGGATATTGTGAGGAGATACTCTTTTTGGCTAGTAGCTTATAGAAATAAACAACGGTGGCACTGCCACCGTTGAATTATCTATGCATGCGCCCTAGAAAGCTCTCACCGGTCGAACCTTCAAGGAATCCATTTTTGAGCTCACGTACTGGGATCCATCATCGAAATTAAGATAATAAGCATAGCTGTTGCTCCCATCTTTCCATTCTGTGGATGACCAATACAAATCTCTGGCAAACCCTCCCAAACCTTCCTTATGTACCTTGTTGTAGATTTCTACCAATTCTGCTTGAGAAGGCAGGAACCAATCATTGAATCCACTATAGGAAAGACTCTCGCAAGCTTGTGCTGCGTAATCATTCCAAGAAGTAATGTTCGCATAAGCACTAACAATTTTCCCGGTATAGTCTTCATCCCTACCGATCTCATCATCAACATCAAATACACCTGCAGTCATCTCATTGTTTGGAGCCCACATTTTAGTCATTTCGGCTCCTTGGGGAGAAAGCTCAAGATATCGCCATCCATTGCTGAATTCACCCTTGTCATAGAAAATGATTCCTCCACTTGGGCCATTCATGCCAACCGAATAGGAAGATGCAGTGTTCTGTGCTGGTGCGGTTGTGGTAGCTGGTAAACTTTGTTCTCCAGATGATATTCTCGTACCTATCCAGAGATAGTCGGTATACGTATCAACAACCATCTTTCCCTCAAATGCATCACCATTGGGGGTAAAGACAAGATTGAACGTGCCTTCAATTCCCATGGAGGAAAAGGTTCCTGAGAACGTATTATTGGAGAAGGTGCCTTGCACCTCTCCCATCGGATATTCTCCTGTTACCGATGATCCTCTCTGGGTAAGTGTCATTTTCCCGAAATTGGTATCGTACACTCCTGCTATGGTACCTGACTGTACAGGTGTCTCCGTTTTGAATTGGTTGTTGAATGCAATAACATCGTCCTTGTTGCTGACCCAATGCCGCTCCAATACCAGTTCATCACCATCGAGTGTAAGGAGTAGGTTAGTCCCATTAGAATCATACGTACCCTCAAAGGTGACATAATCCCCTTGGGGGTCTTCTACAAATAGGGTGATGTTCTTGCCATTTGTGGTCCAGGATCCCTTCAGCAACGGTGCTTTCCTTGTCATAGGAGTCGAGAATTTCGACAATCTTGCTGAGAATGAACTCAGGAATCTTTTTTATCCGCTCAACAAGTGTCTCTGCTGTCATCTGTGGCATATTGGCTGCCTCCTGATGATAGTGTATTGCATCAAGTGTGACACAGAGTGTCGTAGTCACTGATTCTTAAAAACAGCCTACATCTTTTGGGAATTCAAGGAAAAGTATGGTATAACAATAGTATACACACATGGGTTATGAGTATTCATCAGGTGCAAGGGAGCTTACCATCGATACCTTATTTTTTGCTGTTGTCAACAAAGGAAAGGCAAATATTCTGCTGCAAAAGGCCCAGGAGCTTGGAGCAATCGGGGGAACCATTCTGCTCGCAGAAGGAACCACACGCTCAAGATTCTTCAATACAGTCAGACCTTCCCAAGCTCACAAGGAAATTGTGATCATCAGCGCAGGGTATGAGCTGTGTGTCGGCTTGCATGAGATGGTCTTCCAAACATTCAAATTTTATAAGCGACGAAAGGGGATTGCATTCTCCATCCCATTCAAGAATTGGGATACCGTGGAAAAGAAGCCTGATCCCAGCCAAAAACCTATGGATGACTATTTTGCCCTTCTTACTATTGTGGAGCGGGGCAGGGGAGTAGAATGCGTGTACGCAGCACGAAAAGCAGGTGCGAGAGGTGGCACCATTGTGCATGGACATAGGGCGGGTATACCAAAGGACTTCTTTTTTTCTCTGAACATAGAACCACAGAAGGATATTGTGATCATCCTATCCAAAAAAGATACGCTGCAGGCGATCAAAGAGAGTATTACCGAATCACTGAGCCTGGCGAACCCAGGTAATGGAATTCTCTTCATCCTTCCGGTTCTCAGGACCAGTGGTTTATTTGAGAACAGAGTTGCAGAGCAGAGGGGAGTCAGGTCATGAATCTTCTCTATGGTAAAGTCAAGGAAGTCCTGCAATCACTGGTCCCTCTCGTGCTGGTTGTGGTGGCATTATGTTTTACCATCATAGAAGTGGAAACGGATATGTTTATTCGCTTCTTGGTTGGAAGTACGATGCTCTTGGTGGGGCTTGCTCTTTTCTTATGGGGAATCGACCTATCCATGCACCCCATCGGCGTGTACATGTCCAATGAGGTTGCTACTTCCAAAACCTTCCTAGGGGTGGTGATTTTAAGTTTTTTGTTGGGATTTCTCATTACGGTTGCCGAGCCTGATCTTTTGATCCTGGGTTCACAAATTGAGGAAGCGTCGGGCCATACCCTCTCAAGCAGGCTCATTGTATATATGGTGTCAGGCGGGGTGGGCCTGCTGATTTCACTGGGCATTCTCCGCCTGCTCAGGGATAAGCCATCGATCAATATCTTCCTGCTGATGACCTACTTGGTCATTCTTGTACTGGGCTTTCTAGTTTCTGAGGAGTTTCTTGCAATATCGTTCGATGCTTCAGGAGCAACCACTGGAGCTTTGACGACTCCTTTCGTACTGGCTTTAACACTTGGGCTATCCCAGGCGAAAGGCGGCAGGCATGCCGAGGAAAACTCATTTGGCTTGGTTGGCATCATGAGTGCCGGACCCATCCTCGCAGTCATGTGCATCTCTTTCATCACCGGGCAGCATACCATTCAAGGTGAGGCCAGTGTGTTTATTCCTTCCGTCGGGGTAATCGCTCCGATTCTGGAAAGTATTCCTGCAACATTAAGGGAGTCCCTGATCGCGCTCCTGCCGATCACGCTCTTGTTTTTTGTGTACAACGGATTCAAATTTAAACTGAAGCGAAAGGAAATCCTTGGGATTATCAAAGGCCTATTGCTTGTACTTATCGGTCTAGTGTTGTTTCTATCCGGTGTACACGCAGGCTTCATGGATATGGGCAGGGTGATTGGTATGCAGATCGCCTCGATGGATACGAGACTCCTTATAGCAGTAGGATTCCTCTTCGGCCTGATCGTCGTCCTCATGGAGCCGGCAGTGCATGTCCTGGGCGTACAGATCGAGGAAGTCACTGGAGGTACCATACCTCTCGGACTCATCCGTCTGACACTCTCTTTGGGTGCAGCCATCGCTATTTCACTCTCCATGGTTCGCATCACTGTTCCTGAAGTGAAGTTATGGTATTTCCTACTCCCGGGTTTTGCTTTCGCTTTGTTCTTGTCGTTTTGGTGCAATCCCGTGTTTGTCGGCATCGCATTTGATGCAGGAGGGGTTGCTTCCGGTCCGATGATGGCAACCTTCGTTCTGGCCTTTGCACAAGGAGCCGCCTCGGCCATCCCGACAGCAAACGTGTTGGTGGATGGATTCGGCGTCATTGCCTTGGTTGCCATGGCTCCAGTTTTTTCCATTATGCTTTTAGGCACACTATTCAGACAGAAGAAACCCATACATATCACCGAAGAGATACCCATGCTGAGCAAGGCAATCGGCCAAGAGAAGCGAGTCGCCGACCATACGTGCATGCTCGTACTTGTGAATCGCGGATTTGCCGATGATGTAGTCAGCCTTGCCCGTAAAAGCGGGGCAACCGGTGCCACTATACTTGTTGGCAGAGGTTCAATAGAAAATAGTGCTTCAAAAATCCCATTTTTCAACTTGGAATTGCAGCCCGAGAGGGAGATGGTATTGCTCATCACGCCACAAAA
The DNA here is from genome assembly GCF_016406725.1 of Sphaerochaeta sp. S2. Lineage (GTDB taxonomy): Bacteria > Spirochaetota > Spirochaetia > Sphaerochaetales > Sphaerochaetaceae > Sphaerochaeta. Next base: position 3,868 of record NZ_JAEKNT010000279.1, read on the forward strand.
CATCAGCAATCGTGTTGCTGAGCAATTGATTGCCGAGCGGCAGAGTGTTTTCGACGGTTTCTTATCGGTCTATGGTTCTCCAACCGAAGCTTTCATCAAGACCTACGCTGTACGAGATGAAGAAAAGCCCTCCAATTCAGAGGGCTGAGTGGCTGAACTATTTTTCCTTATTCCTCATTCAGACAAGCCAGCACCGCGTCGCGCAGGAAGGCCGCCTTTCCGAGATAATAAGTATTGAACCGTTCATCGTCCACGTACATGCGAACCAGATTTGCATGCGCCTCCTTGTTGTAGGAGGGCCAGGTGTAGGCAAGCCATTGCTTGTGCATCATGGCCACCTCCCGGGCAAGGGGCGAGTAAACGTCTCCCGTTTTTTCCGCCTCGACAAGCTTTTCCAACAACCGGACGCCCAATTCGTTCATCTCATTGTAGGTCTTCTCATCCATACCCATCATCTGTGCATTCGACTTGGCCACCGTCTCCTCTCCATACCGTGCTCGAATCTCTTTTCCGAACTTCTTCTCATTCTCCTCAATCAAATTTCTCTTTAATCCCTCAAACCGTTCTTTGTCTGTCATGGTTGTTTCTCCTCTCTGTTCTGCGATGGTTGTTTCCAAGGTGCGAAGCAGACTCTCCAAACGGCTGCGCCTTGCCAGATACCGCTTCCTCTGGTCCTCCAAGGCCTGCAAGGTGGAATACCCGGGATCTTCCATGATTGCCTTGATGGTTGCCAGGTCGAAGTCCAGCTCCCGATAGAAGAGAACCGTCTGCAGTCGTTTCAAATCTTCTTTCGAATAGAGCCGATAGAGCTGCCCCCTGTCCCGTTTGGGACATACAAGGCCCAGCTCGTCGTAATAGCACAACGTACGCTCGGAAATCGAGGCAAGCTGTGCGACTTCTCCAATGGTGTAGTCCATGTTTGCACCTCCTGATATGGCTATACACCCTCACGTAACGTGAGGGTCAAGAGGCAGCCAATTTTTTTACTGCTCGGAATATCGCTGGTCGTACAGCAGCTTGTCAAATACCCGGTATCCGTGCTTCCCGCCGCGTTTGGCCTGATACATGGCCCAGTCGGCATACTCGATCAGCTCGAACAGGTTGGTTGTATCACGGTTATAGACGGCAAACCCGACGCTGCAGCTGATTGTAAGCTCCCCTATGGACGTGGAGAGTGGACGCTCGGTGACATATACTTCAAACTTCCGGTAAAGTGATGAGAAGATTTCATCATCGACGGATGCAAGTTCGTGCATATAGAGACCGAACTCGTCGCCTGCGATGCGCATGGCAATAGTGGATTTCTCGAATGGAAGGGATGCAAGACGTTTTGAAAAGGCAACCAAGTACTCATCCCCTACAGCGTGCCCATAGGTATCGTTGACTTGCTTGAAGGCGTCGATGTCGATGAAGGCGAACAGACCGAGGGCTTGGGGATTGGCGTTGATCACACGCTGCATCTCGGAGCGGTACTGGTAGCGGCTGACCAATCCGGTCAGCGGGTCCTTGACCAGGCGGTTGTTCAGATCGAGATTCAACGCTTCAAGCTTCTTATTCGCCCGCTGAAGCTCCCGCTGGGTGTTGACCAGCTGGTTGTTCAGCTTCTGGATCTGCTCGAAATGACTGTAGACCACCTGCGAGTTGTGCAGTGAAAAACGGGAGTGCATCGCCGCAACCTGCTCGATCATTTTGAAGAGCAGGTGTTTCTGACG
>NZ_JAEKNT010000280.1 GCF_016406725.1 Sphaerochaeta sp. S2
CTCTACCCTAACCCATCACCTGCTTATCACGCTGTTTGAGGCATTCTACCGTTACGGTTACCTGGTATTTGGAGGAGGACAGGTGGTAGTCCCCGTCATGATTGCAGAATTGGTGGAGACAAAGGGGTATATGAGCAATGAGGAGTTTCTTACTGGATACGGCCTTGTACAAGGATTACCCGGCCCCATGTTCAGCTTCAGCGCCTATGCAGGAGGCATGGCAGCCCGTGGACATGGCACTCTGTTCCAGATTGCAGCTGCCTTACTCTCAGCAATTGGAATTTTCCTTCCGGGAACACTACTCATATTCTTTGTCTATCCTGTATGGGAGAAGTTGAAAGGGATCAAGGCAGTAAGGTTATCCCTGAGAGGAGTCAATGCAGTGGCAGGGGGGCTCATTACCACCGCTGCAATTCTGTTGTTGCAGAAAAGCGGCTTGAACATCGAGAATTTCCTAGTACTCCTCTTCACGGTGCTCTTGTTGCTTACACGGAAAATACCCGCCCCCTTGATAGTACTTGCGGTACTGGGAGCGGGAATACTACTGTAAAAAGATTGTTTACTTAAATGATTGCTGGTAAATCTTGAGACAATCCTCATCACTGAGTATCATAGGGTCAACCTCGAACAGACCACCCATGTTCTCTCTGGCGTTCTTCACCATCGAAGGAATCTCTTCTTCCCTCATGCCGTAGTCACTCATCTTGAGTTCTGCTACCCCGCAATCCTTCTGGAGATCTTCCAAGGCTCTCACAAAATCCATTGCCTCAGTCGCATCTTCCTTGCCAAGAGCCTTAGCCATGGCGACCATTCGCTCATCTGCAATATGGTTCTCGGCAATATGGGTGTAGTAGGCCTTGCTTATCATGATCAGTCCTGCACCATGGGCAAGCTCAGGATGGAAGGCACTCATGGCATGCTCCAGTGAGTGTTCACTGATACATCCACTGGTCCATTCAACTAATCCTGCCAAGGTATTTGCAAGTGCTACGTCCTCACGTGCTGCAATGTTCTTGCCGTCCGCTACAGCTGTTCGTAGGCTTTTACCGATTAGCCGGATAGCTTCCAGGCTATAGAGGTCACTGAATGTGTTTGCTGTCTTGTTGAGATACCCTTCTGTGCTGTGAAAGAGTGCATCGAAACCTTGGAATGCTGTGAGCTGGGGAGGTACACTAATCATCAGTGTTGGGTCGACAATACTGAGCGTCGGGAAGGTATCCTCAGTTCCCATACCGATCTTCTCATTGGTCTCTTCCTTGGTTATGACCAACCAAGGGTCTACCTCTGTACCGGTTCCTGCTGTAGTGGTAATAGCAACAATGGGCAGTGGTTTCTTACTCATGGGCTGGCCCTTCCCAGAGCCTCCGCTGATATAGTCCCAAAGATCTCCATCATTGGTTGCCATGATGGCAATCGCTTTCGCTGAGTCAATGACCGATCCACCACCAAGACCGATTACAAAGTCACAGCCTTTCTCCTTGGCAAGTGCAGAACCTTCTTCTACATGCCGCTTCACTGGGTTAGGAAGGATCTTATCAAAGACTTCATAAGAGACTCCAGCTTGCTTTAATTGATCTTCAACCTGGCCAAGATAGCCGTATTTACGGGTCGATGTACCGCTGGAAATAACGATTAACGCCTTCTTGCCGGGAAGTGACTGCTCGTGGAGCGTCGAAAGTGTATTCTGTCCGAAAACAAGTTTCGTTGGAAGAAAATAAGTCATGTTCATGAAAAAAAACCTCCTTGGTTAATATACATAACATACAACTATTCTTTGCTCTGGGCAAATAAAGACCTCTGCTGAAAATAAGAGCACACTGGAAGCAGAAAGCAATAAATGTGTACGAGAGTTCCACCAATCTTTGGGTATCTGTTAAGGAATTCTATAGAAAATCTTCCCGTGCAGGAGTAAAACAATCTATTACCACACCATCTTCCAAGCAGGTGACTCCATGCTCCACATTCGAGGCAAAGGCCAAGGAATCACCAGGGCCTGCTTCTTCAGATTCTCCTTTACTTGTAAACGAGAAACGCCCTACCTTGATATAGCTGATTTGCTGATGAGGGTGATTATGGACTGGTACTACCGCACCTAAGGCAAAGGTTACTTCTACCAGCATCAGATCGGGAGTATGGGAGAGAACCCTTCTGGATACACCAGGGGCCATGGTAATTTCAGTGGTATCATCATTAATTCAATTTGTTCATATCTACTCCTGCAAACAGCCTACTCAATTTCAGGAAGGAAGGAAAGCTCCTAACTAAGCAACCTCCTGATCTGCTTTCCCTCAAATGGTGCTATCTTTATGGCCTCAGGAGCATGTACGAGTGGACCTTCATAGTGCATGAGGTCGAGTCTCTCCTTGATAAGAGCCCAAGGCAACGCTCCACTGCCAACCGCTTGCCCATTGTTCTCCCTGATATGGATGCAGTGCAGATAATACCCAGCTTGCTCGAAAGCAGCGAGCATGTTTGACTCCTCAATATTCATATGGAAGGTATCAAGATCAATGCCACAGCCTGGATGATTGACTGCTCGAACAAATTGGAGCGCGTCAGAAGCAGTGTTTAGAAAATAGTGTTCATAGCGATTTACCGGGCGGATATTCAACAAGACATCCTCATTTTCAGCGATATTTGCCAAAGACCGCAGACTTCCTACACTCTGCTCGAATAATCGATCCTTTTGGTTTTCCATGTGGAGTAATGGAGGAGTAGATGTATAGAAGGTCCCATTCAGACTTCCTCCTCCCATCTGCCCAATGTTCCTGATGATTTTTTCAACCGTTGAGAATCCTCTCTTTCTCACCTCTTCATCCAGCGATGAAAGATCGTAGAGAGGTCCAAGGGTAAGTGAATAAGAGAGATCCAACTGGAAGTTTCTTGCCTCCAACGATATGCGCTTGAGCCCAAGAGGAGACAGAGAGAGCAAGCGCTCTCCGTTGATTTCGAGCAGATTGTATTCATATTCCCTCGCTCTGGAAAACAGGGCAACAACATCATCGTTCCCATATTCCTTGAACCGAGTTTCGTGAACACCAATCCTTCTCATATAGGAAACCCTCTACTACAGTATAGCAGAGGGTAAAGGAGGAGACCAGAGAAACGCACAACACTACAGCAAGCATATGACTCAATAGGTAAATCAAGTATTCAATGATACATATGTTGAACATCAACTACTAAGATATTCTGAAATATGGTATATTCGCTCCCATGAATACCACACTCGAATGCATACCCTGTTTCTTCAATCAGGTACTCGCATCAGGGAAACTTTTAGGCCTTTCTCCTGAATCAATCAAGCAAATCATGGACGAAGTCGGTAATGAACTTAAGCATTTCCCATTGGACATGACTCCTCCTGCGATGGCCTACCATATACAACGACTGTTTGTAGAAAAATCAGGAGAGGAAGATCCCTATCGTTCTGTGAAAATAATGAGTAATACACAGGCACTAGCGGTGATAGATGATCTGAGGAAAATCGTAAGAGACTCGCAAAACCCACTGAAGACAGCGGTAAAACTGGCTTGTGCAGGAAATATCATCGATTATGGGGCTTTCCCCAATGGCATTGACGTACAAGGAGAGATTACAAGGATTCTCGAACAGTCACAGGATGCAGAGGGAGAGGAAACAACTTCCTTGTTTGATTTCGACACCTTCAAACAATCTCTACATTCGGCAAAACGGTTGATGTATATTGGGGATAATGCTGGAGAAATCGTCTTTGACAAAGTACTGTTGGAAACGATTGCAAAAGCATTCCCACAACTTGAACTGTATTACGTCACCAGAGGACAACCGATTCTCAATGATGTATTGGTCAAGGATGCCTTGGACTGTGGTCTCGATTCTGTGGCTACCATTGTTTCCAGCGGGAGCAAAACACCTGGGTTGATCCTGAGCGAAGCTGACCCTGCGTTCCTCAAATTGTATGACGGTGCAGATCTAATCATCAGTAAGGGACAAGGAAACTATGAAGCACTCTCTCAAGCCGAAGGGCCGATATTTTTTCTCTTCATCATCAAGTGTGAGGTGATCAGTAAGCATATTGGCGGTACGAAAATGGAATTGGTTCTGAAAAGCAATAACTGAGTAAACAATTCCAAATATTCTCAGCTTGTCTCATCAGCTATATACAAAACTTCCTTGCTGAAATTTTAATCCGGCAAGGAGGTTATTCTTACTATCACCCTTTCACAGCTCCCATCGTAAGTCCTTTTACAACATACTTCTGGAAGAACATCGTAAGGATAATTGCCGGGGCCATAATGGTAACAGCTGCTGCCATGACTGCACCCCAGTCAACTTCTACATAACTGAGGAAGTTATATACTGCGATGGGGAGCGTTCTCGTTTTCTGCTGGCTCAACACCTGGCTGAACATGAAGTTGTTCCAACTGAAGATAAAACTCAACGTTGTGGCGGTAACCACCCCAGGACCAGAGAGAGGCAACAAAATCTTGAGGAACGCACTCTGTTGTGTCAGTCCGTCCACCATAGCAGCCTCTTCAAGTTCACGAGGTACAGAATCAAAATAGGGAGCCATTACCCACACCACTAAAGGAAGTGCAATAAGCATATGGCTGAGAATCAAGGCTACATAGCTGTCCATCAAGTGAAGCCTTGAAAAAACAATGTACCAAGGCATAAGGAATGAGATACCGGGCATCAAGCGTGCTATCAGGATGAAGACAGAAAGTTTCTTCTGCTTATAGCGAGCAATTGAGTAGGCCGCGGGGAGCCCAAGAATAAGTGAGAAGAATACACTCACCACCGATACAATGATTGAGTTTTTCATGTAGTGCAGAAAATCCTGTTCGATGAACACCCGCTCATAGTTTTGCATCACCGGGGTAAAGATGAACTTTGGGGGCCAACTGATGATATCAACCTGCGTCTTGAACGAACTCATCAGCATCCAGATGAAGGGGAATAAAATTGGTACGATGATCAAAAACAGCATGATACCAAAAAGAATTGAATGAACTATTTTTCGCTGCATGCCTCGCCTCCTACAACTCGAAAATTCTGCGTACGCGCATCACCATCAAGCTGAAGAGCATGACGATAGCAAACAGGAAGACCAACATAACAGCACTCTGTCCCATCCTGAAGTATTCAAAGCTGTATTTAAAAGCCAAGACATTCAGGTTCTCTGAAGCATACCCCGGCCCCCCTCCAGTCATCGAGTAGATGATATCGTAGGTTTTTAGTGCATCAATCGCCCGAAGGATTACCGCAGTAAGGATGGTCGGCATCAACATGGGAAGCGTTATCTGAAACAGGACCTGCCTTCCATTCGCCCCATCAACCATGGCCGATTCGTACGGCTCAGTGGACAAGCCAGCAAGACCCGCTAGTACGATGATGGTTATCATAGGAGTCCACTGCCAGATATCTACCATGATCAAGGAAGGCATAACAGTCCTTGCATCACTGACCCAACCACTCTGTGGGAGCTTCAACACACTGAGCACATAGTTCAGAATACCAATTGTCGGGTCATAGAACAGGTTCCAAACAATACCGATAGCGACCGGAGTTGCAACCAAGGGCAACAGCAACAAGGTTTTCACCATTCCCTTACCCTTGAACTTCCGGTTGAGAATTAGGGCTAGGACAGTCCCAAGAACCATTTCTACAATTACAGCACCAAACGTAAAATAGAAAGTCCTTCCCAGAGACTCAAGAAACCTAGGTTCCTTGAGCACCTTGAAATAACTCTCCAGTCCCACAACAGAGAGGGGTCTCCCACTGGTCAATGACCAATCAGTAAAACTGAGAAAGAATGTATACACCACCGGAAATACCATAAGTATCACTACAAACAGTACGGCAGGAAGTGGGAAAATATAGCGCAGATTTTTTTCTAAGAAACCTTGTTTGACCATGGGAAAACTCCTTGCAATACGATAGGCCGACCGAGAGTATCGGTCGGCCAATTCCTTTTACTACTTACTTAGAGTCCGTACTCACCATCGGCCTTCAGGAGCTCATCTACAGCATCTGCCTTCTCACTGGCAAGTGCACTGAGCTTACTTGAAGTACCCTTGGTATTGATGGATTCGATGATAACTTCACCGATCAGGTCACGCGCCTGTCCAACAGAACTCATGAACGGTCGGTCAAACGGGAACCCGTTCTTTGCAGCATGTGCCTGTGTCTCAACCAAACCAGGATTCATAACTGCCCTAACATCAGCATCTGCCCAAGCAGAATCTCGTGCCATGGTGATGTTCGTGAACATACCTTCCTTGGCAAGTTCCTTGCTTGTAGCCCAGTCGAGGAACTTCTGCGCAGCATCCTTGTTCTTGGAAGCGGAGGACATTGCCATGCCCCATGAAACTACGATGAACGGGGAATCATCCTTTGGACCTCTTGGAAGCTGTGCTACCCCGATATCCTCAGCAGGAATCTCTGTCTTTGCGGGATCAACAATCTGTCCATAGAAGACACTTGCATCAGTCCACATTGCGACCTTTCCAGCCTGGAACACAGGCATGACATTCTCCCAAGACATGCTGGTAACGCCCTGTGGTCCATAATTGCCAAGCAATTTGCCATAATATCGGATTGCTTCAATTGCCTCTGGGCTATCAAAGACAGCCTTTCCATCTTCAAGATATCTACCACCATAGTTATAGATATAGCTGGAAATCTGAGTTACTGCAGCTGCGCCCTTACCTCTTGAGGCAAAACCAGCTACACCGTCCTTATTGAGGACTCTTGCGGCATTCTCAAGCTCTGCAAAGGTAGTAGGT
>NZ_JAEKNT010000281.1 GCF_016406725.1 Sphaerochaeta sp. S2
GAATTATGGACGACCAAGAGATCGGAGACAAACTGACTAAAGGCATTCTCTACCTGGTTTGCGATAACCGAGATACCACGTTCTTGCTCTGCCTGAAGACGTAGCTTGACTTGGTCGCGTAACGATGTCTCATATCCTCTCAACAAGAATAGGATAAAAAGTACCACCGGCATTACAAACAACAGAATATACCGAACTATCCTCGTTACGGTCTTTCGCTGTAGTCGCATCATTGCTCCCTTCAAGTCATGTAAAATCCTAGCATAGGGAGAACCAAAGAGAAAGAGAACTGTTACTACTTATCAGGAGATAATTGTACTTACTATCAAGAAACAGGTAGTATCTTTAGCCCTTCAGCCCATCGCTCACGTTTCTCCTCGTAGCTGAGCGTGTATGCGGGACTGGTGGACGGCATGCTGAGAAAACAACAGGATTCAGGGAAAATCCCGACAAGACTGTTATAAAACTCCTGTGCCTTCTTACCGTTGAACAGTACCCTCTCGATTGCAGGATGTTCCTGGAAAAATTGTTGGAAATCATTGGGGATTACCTCTGTATAGGCAGAATCCGCAGATCCTTTCCGCTGGAAGGCTGAAAGCACATCCCATAGGGCAATATCATGCGAGAGCAACAAATCCCACTTCTGCTCGTACAGGTCAATATCTCCCCCAAGCAGATCTCGCATGATTGGCCAGAAAGCATTCCTTTCATGACCATAGTACTGTTGTTTCATGGCAGACCTGACACTGGGGCCAGTGCCCAGGATGAGCACGGTACTTCGAGGGCTTTCGATGGGGGGGAATCCGTGCAACATGAGAAACTCCTCTTGATTATGCCACATTCTAGCCGTTGGTTATCCTTCCGTCAATTGTACAGAATTCCAGGACGTGATACTGTACTGCATCATGGATAGCAATCTTCTACTCGGGCAGTTGCTTGCCCTCGTCACTGCTGCTTGTTGGGCTCAGAATTCCATCATTTATCGCCATCTGGGAAAGCAGGTCGGTTCTGATGCAGTAGCGCATATCCGCATGTGGCTTGCCCTCCCTGCCATCATCCTCCTGACCTATCTTATGGAAGGGATGTGGTTCCCCCTCCACCTCTCTCCACAGACCTACTTCTTCATCCTTGCCAGCGGAGCAATAGGTTACTTCGTTACTGATAAGTTGCTTTTCCAAGCCTATATACTGCTGGGCAGCAGGGAATCGATGGTAATCATGACGCTCTCTCCGGTGGTTACCGCCATCTTTGGTTTTTTTCTGTTCGCAGAACGGTTGAACGGTATCCAGGTGCTGGGCATTCTTACCACCATACTGGGGGTATTGCTGATGGTCCTGCTCGACCGAAAGCCAGTACTTGCCCAGCAGGAACAGAAGGACCGCTCCACTGGCCTGATCTTCGCTATCCTTGCCTCAGTTCTGCAATCCGTCTCCTTTCTCATGGCTAAATTCGCAATGGACGAGACTGGTCCTGTTGCAACAAACCTTCTACGCAACATCGGGGGACTCTCCATCTTCATCATCTACAATTTCTTTTTCAAGAAAAATGGAAAACGTCACCTGGCACTCCTGAAAAAACCTCGTCTCTTCTTTATCCTGCTTTTTGCCGCACTCGCTGGGCCTGTCTTGGGTATGACTACACAGATGAAGGCATTCACCTTGGCGCCGGTAGGAATTGTTACCACGATTACCCAGATAACCCCTATACTCCTTCTCCCCTTTGACCGCTTTATCCTTCATAAGAAGCTTTCTTTGCCCAGCCTTGGGGGCACATTCCTCTCCATCGCAGGGGTTGCAGTATTGTTTCTTGCTGCTTGAAGCATCTTGCCTAGGTATCCGCTTTTCGCTACGCTCAGAATATGAATGTACTCTCATTGGAATCGGTCTCAAAGACCCTCAAAGACGAACCACTGTTTCAAGATGTCAGTTTTGGACTGGAAGAGGGGGACCATGTTGCCCTGATCGGTCGAAACGGGGAAGGTAAATCAACCTTTCTCAAGATACTCGCAGGACAGGTTGTACCAGACAGCGGAACCATCGCGATGAAAAACGGCACTGACCTGGTCATGTTGGAACAGGGAGTACAATTCAGGGAAATAGAAACAGTCTCTTCTTATCTCCTGCAAGGAAGCGGGATAAGGATTGCCACCTGGAACGCGTATCAACATGCCCTTGCACATCCAGAGGATGAAGCAAACCTGATCAGGCAGAGTGAGTTGATGGAAAGCCATGATGTATGGAACCTCCAGAGTGACTATACCTCCCTTCTTGGAGAGCTAGGGCTGTATGATCTCTTGGATTCCCCTATGGCCACGCTCTCTGGGGGCATGCAGAAAAAGGTGGCTATAGCAAGGGTGCTCGCATCCCGCCCTACCATGTTGCTTCTCGATGAGCCGACCAACCACCTCGACATAGAAACCATTGAATGGATGGAGTCCTACCTGAAAGCAAGTCCTGCCACCATTATACTGGTAACTCATGACCGGTATTTTCTCGATACTGTCTGTAGAACAATTCTTGAGTTGGATGGGGGACAGATGTATCTCCACCCTGGTTCCTTCGCCGATTACCTCGCACGGCGAGAACAGCGCATCGAGAGATTGCAAAAAGAACAGGATAGACTGAGTACCATCCTCAGGAGGGAACTTGCCTGGCTTAGGCGTGGGCCAAAGGCCCGAACAGGAAAGGATAGCGGCAGAAAGGACCGCATCGAGGCAATGCTCGCAAACCAAGCCATGGTTGGAGACCAGGCACAAAAATCCTTTCAGTCAGCAAGCAGAAGATTGGGAAAGAAGATTCTTGAAGCCAAACATCTCAGCAAGGCTTTTGGAGAAGATACCATCATCTCTGATTTCTCATTCTCCTTTACCAAAGGAAAGAAAATTGGAGTAGTGGGTCCAAATGGCAGCGGTAAAACCACCCTACTGGATCTGCTTTGCGCTCACCTCCCCAGTGACAGTGGCTCACTTGATATTGGGGTAAATACCATGTTCGCTTACTACGACCAGACAGGTAGAAACCTTGAAAGCGAGAAAACTATTCTGGAGTATGTGGAAGAAATTGCAACTCAGGTGGTCCTTGGTCCCTCAGAGGTTGTAAGTGCTGCCAAGTTCCTGGAGCTCTTTGGGTTCCCCACATCCATGCATAGAAGCACGATCGCGACCTTATCCGGAGGAGAAAAGAGAAGACTCTACCTGGTCTCCCGCCTTCTTTCCAATCCAAATTTCCTGATGCTCGATGAACCGACCAACGACCTTGACCTCCCCACCATGGAGAATCTCGAACAGTACATTCAGGATTTTGAGGGATGTGTACTCATCGTCTCCCACGACCGAGCATTCCTGGACCTTACCTGTGACGAACTCTTTGTGCTCGAGGAAGGAGGCACAGTGCGCTATGAGGCACAGCGTTACAGCCAGTGGAGAGAGCAAGCACAAAGCATTCCATCAAAACAGAAAGAGGTGCCGGAGGTACCGGTGCAGAAGGCGCCAAGGAGGTCAGAGCAGAAAGGACTCTCCTACCGGGAGAGGCAGGAGTTTGAGGCACTTGAGGAGAAAATGAGTATACTCTCTGAGCGTATTGATACCTTGGAAGCAAGCTTCTCGCATGCTGAACCCACTGAGGAAGGAACCCTTGCAGAGAGAACTGAAACGTACCATGATCTGAGAGAGAAACTCGACTTGGCAGAACAAAGGTGGTTGGAACTTGCGGAAAAACTCTAGGAAGCTGGTAGCTCTATGGTTCATCCTGCTGCTCAGTTCATCTTCTGTATCAGCGAATATAGAGTCTCTTACGATAGGAACCAACAATGACTGGTATACGATGGGAATCGGTCATAACCATGATGATGGACTGTCCTATGGCTCCACGGTAGAAGCGGTACTCCCATCCTCCTTTACCCTGAACCTTGCCACGGGTGGCTACACTGACCGTCTCGATACCATGCAACGCTATGATGTCATCTCACTTATGGCTTCGTATCCTCTACAGAGCAAACTGTTCACCTTTACACCAAGAGCAGGTCTGGTTGCCTCTGGCAACCTAGGCTTCAATGAGGCACAGAATTATCTCCATAGCCTAATAGACCGAGACCTCCTCAACCTAACCTACACTACGAATGAAATCTCCTTGCATCCATCAATTGGAGGCAGGGCCACGCTAGGAACAAGCATTGGAGATATGAGAGCATCCGTAGAATTCGACCTGGATTATGCACATACCTGGGAACAAACATACAGCGGTAATATTCGGTTGCAGTTTGACTCCATTATCTCTGTGCGTTTGGGATATCTCCAGAGAAGTACCAACCACTCCTGTACTGTTCAGCAGGAGATGGTCGAACGTTACCAAGGAACCTTTCTCTCCTACCACTATGATGGTGGGCTGCTACATACCCAGTTCATCTCATACTTGGAAACAGGGCGCTCTTTCGGCGGTTTCAGCTTTGATGTAGTCTCCTTGTGGAGGAAGAAACAATTCCGTTCTGCTGATTTCATTTTCTCCACAGGTTTTCTTTACGACCTCAATGGCCAACAGAATAGGCTTTTCGCCTTCTCCCACAAGGATGTAAGTTTCGAGATACGCCACAAGAATGGCCCCATGTTCAATAACATGGATGACCAGGATGACCGGCTCAACGTTGGCTCCTGGATGCTCGGCTATTCCTGGAGTATCCCACTTCACCCTCGCTTTGAGCCCTATGGAAAACTGCTTGCAGGTATACAGCGTTTCAATTTGCAGCAGGACTTCACCACTACGATTGTTGAATCACTACATCCCACGATTGCCATCGAGGTAGGCCTAAAGGGATTGGGTATTCCTGGCTTGGTTATTGAACGGCAGAACTATCGCCTACGTTTCACCTCGACTCTCCAATATATTTTTGGCACTGATGAGGTTTCTACAGTAAATCCCTATTTCACTGAGCACACCGGCCCCTGGCTCCTCATGACAGGCATCGTCATAGATGTGGAGCATGATCGGGAGTAGGTAGGAATTCAAGGATTCCCTGGCCGTTCATACCAATGGTGATGGCCCAATCATCAGGTCCAAAGAGATAGGCAAATCGAACAAACGGCTGGAAGGCAAAAGAGGGTCCTCCCATCACGAAATTGCCACTCAGGGTTGCCCCCACTGCCCAAGCATCTTCCCACTGTACTGCCCCATCGTCCAGGTACCATGCAGTCTTAGCCGATAGTTCCAATCCAGCCTTGGTAATCCCTCCGTAGAGGAAAGGAATATCGAGCAGACCCAGCGGAAGCAGGTAGGAAGCTGAAAGCCGAATCTTGACATCCCCATCCCCCAGCGGACGGAAGGAGAAGAGCGGATATGCACTCCCTACTCCCTGCGAGCTGGTAATACCAGAGAGAGATACCCGTGCCATATGACGGCCCCCGAACAGTCTCTGTTGACGCATGATGCTTGAATAGGCCGCATACCACTGCGATGAGAAATCTCCATTTGTCAGAACCTGGATTCCAGCAGCCACTTCACTCATGCTCGGTCCATAGAAGTCGATGGTACGGTAATCCCTTGAAACTGAGGACCCGCCAATGGTTAGGGTTGCTGCTCCTGCCCAGTCAGAATAATTCGTAGATACAGAGAGAGATGGTTGGAGAGAAATCCTTTTGATTGTATTGAAGCCAGAATGATAATACACAGGAAGGCCTACGGTCACTGAGGCATTTGTAAGGTATGTTGCTGAGTCGATATCATAGGTATTGAGATCACCGGTAAGCTGGAGGGAATAGTTGCCTCCAGCGTACTGGTAGACCACATTGGAGACCGGACGCATCCCTGTAAAGGAGTATCCAACACTTCCGATCAGGCTCTGTTTCCTGAGATTGCTGGTAGCGTGAAACCAGAGGCCTGGTTGGATGCTGTTCGCTTCAATGAAGGGGAATGGAAGCACAAGGTTGAGTCTCAGATTGTCCCGATAGCTGGAGATAGGATACTCACGTGCAATTTCAAACGTACCAGTCTCCATCTTTGCTTCAGGAAAAGTAACAGGGGAATACTCCATACGGTCGATCCCTACTGATTTCAGGACATAACCCTCTGGAGTATAGGTCTCATAGATGAGGGTGTCCCCGTTGATCCGCGCCGCAATGGTACCTGCAGGGTCACTGAAGAGCTTAATGGTCTCTTCTCCTTCTCTGTCATAGCGGTAGACGCTGAACTTACCATCCTGCTCTCCCACAAAGAGGATGGACCCGTCCTCATCAAACAGGGGAGAGCGCAGTTCACTTTTCGTAGGTCCAACAAGTGTCTGAACCTTACCTTGCCGGTCCAATAGCTTGATAGAGGAGTTTCCCTCCTGCAATGCAAGGAAGACAAGCAATGAGCCATCAGTATTCAAGGAAGGCTCAAGCAGACTTGTTCGTTCCTCCCTGTACAAGAGCTCGACCGATTTCTCTTCCAAGTCGATTTCAACCAGCTCGTAGAAGGAGCCAGAAATCCGGGAGGCTACTGCCCGATTGCCATCTCCACTGAGAGAAGGATGAACCAGGCGCTGGTTCTCAGTCAGGCGTTTAGATGTGCGGTTTTCCAAGTCCAATAGATAGAGATCGCTGTAGCTCACCTGGGCAAGGGAGAGGCTGGAGGGATCTGTAGGGTCAACGGAATCAACAGAGAGCAAGGCAACTGTATCGGAGAGTGCAATTGATGATCGCCCAGAGATTGGGAGCGAGAAGAGACGCTCTGGTTCTTTTCCTTCCTCATAGCGATAGAGGGCAGAACCATCGTAGGGACTTTCACGGTAGCCAACCAGTCCAAGGCTTGTTTCATAAGGAAGATAGGAGTTTCCTTGACCGCGTATACTGACCATCTCACCCTCGATGGCTTTATACGGTTTGCCTCTCTCTTCCAAGGCAAAGGTGAATAGCTCTTTTGCTGAATATCCTGTTACCTTTCGGAATGCAGGAGAGAGTCCCAGGAACGGAAAGGCTGCAAATCTCTCATTGATGGTGTTGAAGGCTTCAACGCCATAGGTTTTGATCAGATAGTCCACCATCAGGTAGCCAGTGACATAGATACGGCCAGACGGGGCAAACGGACCGTTGTAAGCACCCTGAGCCAGGCTCCACATGGCCTCTTCTTGTAGTGGTACTTGGTAAGAGAGCTCAAAGGGGAGCGAGTCCCCCCTCCCCCCCTCTGCAAATGCTGTCTCGGTATGTGTCGTGATCCCTTCGATCCACCAACCCGGCATAAATACCGTACTGAAGGCATTCACACCAGGACCAAGAAAACCTAGGACCTTTGCTGGCCCCACGTTTGCATTCAAATGGAGATAGTGCGTCAGCTCATGGGTGTAGAGACTCCTCAACCAACTTGCAGTTCTGCTTCCGATGAACCGATTGTCCGGGCTGGTAATGTACAGATAGATGGAGGCTGGAAAAGGTGCATAATATCCATTTGCCCAAGCGGTCTTCCCTGACATGACCACAGGTACTTTTCCATCACTCTCATAGTCCAGATATGAGGCAAGGTTTTCATACACTTCATCTGCAAAGGAGGCAACCTCCTGAGCAAATATCTGGTCATCTTCCTCGAATATAATTCTGGTATGTTGGGTCTCTATCTGTTGGTAAGCAAAGACAGAGGAGAAAATGGAACATAAGAATAGGATCAACAGTAGAATCTTGCGCATCGAATACAGCCCTCCGGGGGATACTAGTATCAATGTACAACAGCCTGTTCATGAGGTAAACAGGCTCTCTGAGAGTATCCCAATTAAATTATATCATCTACGCAAGTAAAAAGTAGCTTTTCAATTATCCCTACTCGTAGAAGTAATCACCGAACAAAGTCATATCGGTATATACGGTATTGTTTACTTCCAGACGGAATGTAGTGGGAGCTTCTGCGTCGGCTTGTCCTGCCATATAGATTTCTATGGTGGTAGGACTAACTTCAAGGTCTGGTCCTGTTATGGTCATATCTTGAGAAATAGTGATTTCAGTATCTGGGGCTGGTTCGCCCGATTCATCTCCATCCAGGAAAGCACCAAGTGTTATTCCGGTAAGGGAGAGCGTCCCATTAACAGTAGCACCTTCCCCTACAAATTGAGGAGGTTCTGTAAAGAGTGTAGCAAATTGTGCATCATAGCCATCAGGAGGTGCATAAGTGAAACTGATTGTAGTATCCTCAGCATCCGTCTCTGGATCATACTCTTCGAAAAGTCCATAATTAAAGGTCATCATGGACTCGAAAATTAGTGTTGCAAGAGCCTCATCCTCAGAGGAAGAGCCCGAACCACCCGTGGTTTCATCACATCCGGCAAACACAGGAAAACAATGGTTATAACTACTACCCAAATGCTCTTTTTCATACTGTTCCTCCATCTAGTTTTTGACAAATATTACTATCTGTCTATATTTCAATACTACCACTACATGGAGGATACACAAGTATCTAATCCCAGACAAATACTAATATAGTTAGGATTTATGAATTAGAAATGTTCAATCTATTAAATGAGGCAACCCGAAGGGAATCCGGATTGCCATAAAAAGTGATGTTTTTATTTTCTATTCTCAGGCGATGGTATGGATCCACCCTTCTGGTGCTTCTATTCTCCCCATCTGTATACCGGTAAGGGTATCATAGAGTTTCTGCGTGATCGGTCCCATCTTCTCCATCCCGCTTGGCATCGTGATAACCCCACTTTCTGTGGTAACGGATCCAATGGGAGAGATAACAGCAGCAGTACCGCATAAACCTCCTTCCACGAACTCAGAAAGCTCACTCAGCGGTACCTCACGCTCTTCTGTCTCCAAGTGTAGATACTCTTTTGCTACATGCATAAGTGATCTTCTGGTGATAGAAGGAAGAATGGTATCACTCTTGGGAGTTACCACCTTGTTATCCTTGGTAATGAAGATGAAGTTTGCCCCACCAGTCTCTTCAATGAACGTATGGGTTGCCGCATCAAGATACATGTTCTCATCAAACCCATTCTTTTTCGCGGTATAACCGGGATACAGACTCATGGCATAGTTCAATCCTGCCTTAATATGTCCCGTACCTCTCGGTGCAGCACGATCATAACTGCTCACCTGCAATCTCAATGGCCTCACCCCACCCTTGAAATAGGGACCGACTGGAGTACTGAATATCCTGAAGGTATATTCAGGAGCCGGAGCAACCCCAATAACAGGACCACTACCAAACAAAAATGGTCTGACGTAGAGGGTGGCACCCGTACCATAGGGTGGCACATAGGCAAGGTTTGCCTTGACCAACTGGTCGAGGGCATCGATGAACCGCTCTATTGGGAAGGGAGGCATGAGAAGACGCTCAGCCGTCTCATACATACGCTCGGCATTGAGGTCAGGACGGAAGGTGACAACTCGACCATCTACAGTGGTATATGCTTTCAAACCCTCAAAGCAGGTTTGCGAATACTGCAGCACACCTGCAGACTCACTGATGCTTACATTGGCATCATCCACCATTGCTCCATCGTCCCATTTCCCATCCTTAAAACGGGAAACATACCGTTTGTCTGTCTCGATATACGTGAATCCGAGACTGGCCCAATCAATGTTCTTCTTTTCCATACTTGCTTCCTTCAATCAAAGAGGGCTCAGAAGAGTCCGATTTGGGCCATTGTACTACTTCATATACATTTCGTCTATTTATATGCAGAAAATTTGCATAAAATCAGATTATTCTGTTTTCAATGCTGCATCAAAGGCGACAGAAGAAGCACTGAAGTTAATGTTTTTCACGTAGGCACAACTCTCTGTTGCACCAAATACCCGGTCCATACCAGAATCTTCCCACTCAACGGAGAGCGGACCAGAATATCCTGCAATGTTCAACTCCCGAATTATTCCATCAAAATCTACATCTCCATGACCTACTGACACAAAATCCCAGCTTCTTCGGGTGTCTCCAAAGGGAAGAAAGGAACCAAGAATCCCCCCACGTGGATTTCTGTGATTTATCTTCACATCCTTCATATGTACATGATAAATACGTTTTGCAAAATCCCGCACGAACCCTACTTCATCCACTCCCTGCCAGAGCAAGTGACTGGGGTCGAAATTCAGTCCCAGGGTCTCTCTCCATCCAAAGAGTTCAAAGAGACGTTCGGTGGTGTACCAGTCGAAAGCAATCTCGGTGGGATGAACTTCCAGCGCGAACCGAACACCACACTCATCAAATACATCAAAAATTGGTGTCCAAAGATCGTAGACCTTCTCATACCCCTTCTCAATCATTTCGTTGCTGGTCTGTGGATAAGAATACCACCGAGCCCAGATGGGTGATCCAGTAAAGCCATTCACCACTGACACGCCTAGAGCCTTTGCAGCGCGAGCTGTATCCTTCATCTCCTCAATTGCCCAGGAACGAATCCCTTCAGGATTCCCTGCAAGATGGGAGGGGGCAAATCCATCAAGCCGTTCATCCCAGACATCACACACACACTGACCGGTCAGATGTGCACTGATTGCTTGACACTGCAGCCCATACGTATCAAGTGTATTTTTCACATCCTTAATATATCCGGGTTCATGAAGTGCCTTCTGAACATCAAAGTGCGCATGAGTGGCGAGCTCAATCCCTTCATAGCCCATCTCCTTCGCAAGTGCAC
>NZ_JAEKNT010000282.1 GCF_016406725.1 Sphaerochaeta sp. S2
AGCCAAAGCGGAGCAACCTGAAGAATCCTGAGATAAAGAGCGAAGTTTCAAAAACAGCAGGAGGATTCTCCGTTACCGTAAGCTGTACCTATCCTGCTTTCGAGGTCGCACTGGAAGCTGAGGGCATCAGTGGTGTATTCAGTGACAATCTGTTTGCAATCCGTCCTACCGCACAGAAAGTGGTCACCTTCAAGCCAAGAGGAGAAGTCAGCCTGGAAGATTTCAAGAGGCAACTGAAGATATATGATCTTTGGGGAAGCAGTCACTAAGGGCAATCATCATTAATCGCTAGAGGGAAGTTTCTCTCTCTGTGAATGTAGGGAAATTTTCCTGAGATAGTAATGCACAAGACAGGGGAGCCTTTCGGCTCCCCCATTTCTTGTTATGCTTGTCTGTACTTACTGGTTCTTCTTCCAGCTGTCCCAAGCTTTCTGTACTTCAGAGGCAACCTGAGCAGGAGCCTTGTCTCCAAGACCGATTTCCTGCAAACCGGTGTTGATGACATTGTAGACGTCACTGTGCAAGACACCGTCGATAACCGGGGTAATCGGGGTGTGTGCGGCATAGTAGGCAGCTCTCTTGGCAATGAACGGCTCAAGATTCTTCTCTTCAACGACCTTCTCAACATCAACATTGAGGTTTGAGGGGAAGGAAGCACCAGTGGTCAGGCGGTACGTCTGTACATACTCGCCCTGCAAGTACTTGATCAATCTCCAGGCAGCAGCTTCCTTGGCAGAACCAGCAGGAATGTTAGCACTCATTCCCCAGCCAGTTCCTACAACACCACTGTTGGAGTTCTTGATAACTTCACCAGGAAGGTTGGGAATGACCATGAGCTCGAAATCGTTCTGCTGTGATTCTGGGCTGATCAAAGCCTTACCGGTGGTGATATCAGTCTGGAAGGATGCAGTGGACCAGTCGCCATCAATGTAGAAGGCAGCTTTTCCGCTTGCGAAACTACCACGAGAGGAGCCGTAGGGGCTGCTCAGGCTGTTTCTGTTAATCATTCCAGAGCTATACATGTCATCAATCAACTCAAGGGACTTCACGAACCAATCATCAGTAAAGTCGATTTTTCCGGCTGCAAGCTGGTCATACCAATCAACTCCGCCGTAACGTCCAACGACCATGGAGAAGAGACAGCTCTGCATGACCCAAGCATCCATGTTATCCATGGCGATCAAATCAATGCCTTTTGCCTTCAATGGCTTGACCATTGCCTTCATCTCATCATAGCTCTTGGGAAGATCAAAACCATTCTCACGGAGCACCTTTGCATTCACATAGAGCATGTGTGTGGTGGTGACACCATTGGGAAGTTCTGCAAGATATCCAGCGAACTGAGGAGCGGTGGTTGCCGGGTTGTATTGATCAACCAAGCCATCTTTCTCGAGGAACGGCATCAGGTCTTTCACACTATTTGTGGTATGAAGGCTGGTGGAACGACCACTGGGCCACATGTACAACACATCAGGCACCTGGCCACTAGCAACGTAGGCTTCGGTCTTCTGGTGGAAAGGCTCATTGAAGAGATCCTCACGGACCAGCTTGATGTCTGGATTCTCTTCTTCAAACTTGTCCCATACCATCTTGATCTCATTGGCACTGTTTGGCTCGGACATGTCAATGTAGTTCAACACGGTAAGCTCTACTTGCCCAGATGCACTAGCATCTTCCTTGGTACCTTGAGCAAAAACTGATGTTACTACCATCAGCAGCGCAAGCGCCAATACGGAAATTTTCTTAAAACCAGTCATTTTTACCTCCTAATGACTTCTTCTTGCATTCCTGCGGTTGGACTCCCCACCCGCTCGGTTCTTGTTTCACCACACCATATTGCAGGTGTGAAGTAATCCCTATCTTATAGTTCATACTTTGTACAAACTAATGCTACCATCACAACCACCAGCTGTCAAACAGTTTCACCTGTTAGCCTTTTACAGCGCCGGCGGCGACACCTTTGGTGATCTCCTTGCGGAAGAACATGTAGAAAAGCAACATCGGAATCAGTCCAATCACCAATGCAGCAAATTGCTTTCCGAAGTCACTACTCAGAGCTCCTGCAAACTTCTGAACTCCGACCGGCAGGCTCTTGAGAGCATCACTACTGGTCAGGATATTGATCAACATAAACTCATTCCAAGTACCGGTGACTGTAAGAATTGCAACAGTCACACCGACCGGGGCTGCCATCGGGACAATAATGGAGATGAATATCTTCATATAGGTTGCGCCATCGATACGTGCAGACTCAACCAAGGCAGTGGGGATGGACTTGATATACTCAGTGCCAAGATAGATACCCATCGGCATTGCTATCCCAATATAGGGGATCAGAACACCAAGGCGGGAGTTGTACAGTCCCACCCAGTTGATGATCAGGAAGAGTGGGACCATGATTGACTGGAGGGTTAAGAGCAACCCAATGACAAAGGAGCCATGGATATACTTGGTAGCCTTATTGGGAATCTTCGCAAATGCAAAGCCTGCCATGAAGGAGAACACTAGTGTTGCTACCGTGGTAATACCTGTGTAGATGATACTGTTGAGTATCAGACTGGGGAATTTTCCCCTGACCCAGGCATCCTGATAGTTGATCAGGACCCAATCCTGCGGTATGCCCAGTTTATTCAACTGAAACTCGGTTGTGGTCTTGAAGGAGTTCATCACAAGCCATAGCAGAGGATAGATGGCCATGACCGTAAAGAAAATCATGACAGCGTAGGTCAAGCCCAGATTGATTTTTGCCCTGGTTGAGCGGGTATCTTTTACATCACGCATGGTTACTCCCTCCCCCCGAACTTTTTCTCAACCCACTTGGTCAAGCCGATAAGAATAAAACTGATCACTACCATCACCGTACTGATTGCATTGGCCAAGGGATATCTCGGGGCTCCCTTGAAGGCCTTGTCGAACATGTAGATGGAGAGCACACTGGTACGATTTGCCGGTCCACCGGCAGTCATAACATAAATGAGGTCAAAACTCTTCAACGACCCACTGATAGCGAGAATCGCTGTGGTGACCAGTACCCCCGAGAGTGCTGGAAGAATGACATAGCGAAGCGTTTGCCCCTCAGTCGCACCATCGATTCGGGCTGCTTCAATGACGGCACTGTCAATTTTCTGCAGGTTGGCAATGAAAATGATCAGATACATACCGGTATACATCCAGAGGATTACAAAGAGAACCGGCAGCATAGGGTGATTGCTGATCCCATACTCATATTGAGGATTAAACAACCGCACCAGTTCAGGGAATGCACCATAGGGGGCGAAGAATGATTTCCAGAGAATACCAATGACAACGGTGGATATGACGGTAGGCAGATAGATCATGGTCTGGAAGAAATCTGCAAACTTCACAATTCCTCGGTACAGCACATAGGCTAAAAAGAATCCAAGGGGGATCTGTCCAAACACGGATACAAAGACAATCCACATATTGTTCTTCAATGCCAGGTAGAAATACTCATCAGCAAAGAGATTCTGATACCACTTGAAGCCAACCAGATGTACCGGCTTGCCACCAAAGAGTTTTCCTCCACTATAATCACTTAAACTGAGAAAGATCGAAAACAGCGTCGGGAATGCCATAACCGATATATAGATGAGAAAGCCGGGAAGCACCAAGGTCCAATAGGCCCTTTTCTGTTCTCGCTTCGCATCTGCCAGCGTATGCGTTTTAGGCATGCGTAACCTCCAACCTGGGTTTTTTATATGTTTTCTTCCTAGGGTATGCTTGATCGATGACATTCTCCCAATCGAAATGAGTACGACTTTCAATTTCTGAGAGCTCAGGAACTGCAAACAGCTTCTGCAAGAACATGGTCGCAGCTCCCTTTGCTACCACAAACTCGTCCTTGGTATCGAAAAGCAGTTTGCATCCAATCTTATCCATGACAGCAAGGAATTGCGGACACTCCTCCTTGAGGAACTCCCTGATTCTGGTCTCATCACTGAACGGTTTTCCATGGACAAAAAAGACACGGGGATCCAGTACGGAAAGGATGGGAACGAGGGATCCGAATAGATCTTTCATGAATGTCTTCCATGCGTTTTCATCAGAGACTGACTTGATCAGGAGATCTTCCGGTAGGCCAGTCTGTCCCTTGTTATGCTCTCTCCAGCTCAGCGTGCAAATTTCACCGCTGCTGTGATGGGAGCCATGATATACTTTCCCACCAATGGAGAGCCCGATACCAACACCGATACCTGCACGGTCCCCAAACTGATAGTTCCCTTCATGGTAGTCTGCAATCATGCACATGAAATCGCCCAGATTCACATTCCTGTTGATCGTCATCTCCAACCATGCAGTGCAGTTCGCATCATTCTCTACAAAAACCAGTACGTCATATCGTTTTGCAAAGAAATCATAGAAATCATAATTCTTAAGGCCGAAGGGTTCTGCATACATGATGATGCCATCCTCTGCATTCACAATACCGGGAATTCCGGCAATGACGGCAAGCAATGGTATGGAGAGCTTCTCAATCTCTGTGAGTACCAGGTCCATCAGGAAAGTAAGGATTTCATCAAATCCAACTTCCGGCAGTTTCCCTTTGCTCTGGTAAAGCAAGCCTCCGGTTATATCCAGAATGACCGCCCTATAGTGGGAAGGCTGGATATCGAAACCGACCACACAGCCAAAGCGTTCATTCAGCTTCAGGCGGATCGGCTTCCGTCCACCCCTGCTTACTCCACTTCCCTCTTCTCCCTCATAAACAACCTCGTCATCAATCAAGGCACTGATGATATTGGTAACGGTGGAGCGATAAAGGTTCAGTTCCCTGGCAATATCGACCCTGCTGATACCTGGACTTTTCCAGATCAACTGTGCAACCAAGGAAGTATTTGCATTTTTCTGAAAATTGTTGTTGTTGATTCTCATGCTGGTTCTGTATACTCCAGGTACATAGGCGTAGGATTTGTTTGTTCGCTCTCTGTACAAACTAAGCGTAACACTGCACCTCCCCACTGTCAAGCAATATTTACGCAAGTTTGTACAACCTTTGTACTTGACTTCAGCTTCCAGCCGTGGTAGGACAAGATCATGGCCAAAACAAATACAGCAAAAGCAAGTGAAATCTTGTTTCCCACACCCAGAACCGTTGAAGACAAGGAAGGATTCTTTCGCTTCCACGATGGTATTACCATCGCAGTCGATCCTTCCTTCACATCCCTCATAGAGACTGCCCCTGCACTCCTGCAGATACAACCAGGTGGAGAAGACATCCTGGTAAAGCTACAAAAGGGCTTTCCAAGTGAAGGATACAGCCTCACCATCGGCAAGAAGCAAATAGTGATCAGGGCAAGCGATGAGGAAGGTGCTTTCCGTGGGATCTCTACCCTGAGAAACCTTACCTATACCTCTGACCATAGGCTCCCTTGTTGCGCTATTGAGGACTCCCCTTCCTTCGCTTGGAGAGGGTTCATGATCGACTGCAGCAGGCACTACTTCAGCCCTGCATTCCTGAAGAAACTGATCGATGTAGCCTCGCTATATCATCTCAACCGTTTTCATTGGCACTTGAGTGACGACCAAGGTTGGAGAATTCCCTTGGATGGTTGGCCACAATTGGAAAAGGTAGCGAGTAAGAGAACTCTCCTGCAATACATGGACGGGAGAACATACGGACGGTTGTACACCAAAGAGGAGATACAGGAGGTCCAGTCCTACGCCCATGCTCGCCATATGATCGTGGTACCGGAGATTGAGACTCCAGGACATGTCTCTTCCCTACTTGCAGCATATCCACATTTCGGGTGCAGTGGTGGACCGTATGAGGTACAAGATCGTTGGGGAATCTTTGACGAAGTACTCTGTGCAGGGAACAACCAGGTGCTGGAGTTCCTCGAGGATGCCATTACCCAGATAGCTGCACTGTTCAGCGACCCCTATATCCACATTGGTGGGGATGAGTGTCCTCACACTGCCTGGGAATCCTGCCCCAAATGCCAGAAGAGAATGCAAGAAGAGGGATTATCCAAGGAAAAGGAACTCCAGAGCTGGATGACCAGTAAAATCTGTGCAATGGTAAACAAGGCAGGCAAACGCCCTATCGGCTGGGATGAGGTACTTGAGGGTACAGAGTCCCTTGGTCTCCCCGAGGATTTAATCGTGATGTCCTGGAGAGGTGTTGCCGGTGGCATTGAAGCAAGTGAGCGAGGACATGAGGTGATCATGTGCCCCAATACCGATGGATGTTATTTTGATTATCAACATACTGATGATGAGGAAGAAATGGGGAATTTGGGTGTGAGCAGCATCACCCAGGTAGCCCAATTCGATCCACTTGCTGGACTAAAGGGTGAAACGGACCGTGCTCGGGTACTGGGAAGCCAAGGAAATCTTTGGAGTGAAAAAATCACGAACGGCCGACAAGCAGAATATATGCTGTTCCCCAGGTTGATGGTACTGGCTGAACGGTTATGGAACCCACAAGAACCAGAAAAGACATTGGACAGAATTCCGCTTTTGTATAAAGTTTGTGATGCTCTATCAATACATTGTTATAGAGGTCCTCTTGCCTGACCTCTTGCTTTCCACCAGAGAGCTGTGATACCACTAGGGTACCACCTTCTGGTGGATTTTCTCTAGTGCAGGCCCTGCTTCCGTTGGAATGCGGGCCTGCTTTTTCTTTGTTCAAAAAGAAAGCTGCTCCCCTAAGGAAACAGCCTTGCATTCGAGTACGATACCCAATCCTACTCACCCTTTCTGGCAAGTTCCCTGGGAATATGTATGAGATGCTCTTCACTTTCGCGGTAAAACGTGGCAATGAAGCCGATGATACTGATCAAATCACTATCCGTCTTCTGGGCCAACTGTTCTGAGAGAGGTCTCATCTCATCCTTCTGTGCCTGAAATTTTACCTTCACCAGCTCATGGCTGGATAAGGCTTCATTCAAAGCAGATACTACTCGGTCATCAACACCCTCTTTGCCGACCATGACAATCGGCTTAAGGGAGTGTGCTTGCGACCGAAGGAAATTTCTCACACTGCTATTCATAGGAAGTACTATACCTAGTCCTTGTACTTTTGTGCAACTACGAAGCGCTTCACTTTTTTGGTACTGGTCATCTCAAGCGGCTCATCCACCACGGTGACACGAGTGATTTTCTTGTAGGACTGCAACTCCTTGTTCACTTCGCTCACAATTTGCTGCATCCTCTCCTCAATTTTCGCCTTGGCCGAATCCCCGTGCTCTTTTGCCATTTCATCACGATACTTTTCAGCAGGATATATCAAGGCCCTGATCCCTTCACTCTTGTTCTTCTTGTCAATGATATACCCGATCACACAGATGGTATCTATCTCAGTGTAGAGTTGGAAGTGATCCTCAATCTCCTCAGGGAACACATTCTTGCCACCCTCGGTAACGATGAGGTTCTTTGCTCTTCCCGTCAGGTAGAGATACCCTTGTGCATCCTGATAGCCGACATCACCGGTATTGAGCCATCCATCCTCAAGGACCTCAGCAGTGGCTTCTGGGTTGTTGTAATAACCCTGCATGACCATGGGTCCCTTGATATAGATGATTCCATTACCCTCAGCATCCGGATTCATGATCTTGACCTCGGTCTGGGGCAGCTTCTTACCGACCGAGCTCTCAATATAAGCTTCAACTGGATTGAGGTGGGTGATGGGACTGGTCTCGGTAAGGCCATAGCCCTGTACAAAATCAATTCCAAGCTGGTTGAACATCTTGAAGGTAGAGGCAGGAAGCGGTCCACCCCCACTGATACAAATACGGTTGGTATCGAGGGAGAGCTTCTTGAGCAAGAAGCCGAACATCTTCTTTCCGACATTCACCTTGAATATCTTTTTCAGGACACCGGATACTCCCATCATGAATCGTATGATCCCATAGAGAACAATGCCCTTCTCCTTCACACCATTCATCAAAGCAGCAATCATCTTGTTGAAGAGCATAGGAACAGCAAGGAACATTGTTACCTCGCCATCCTTCAGTTCCTTGAGCACTTGGCTGATTACCAATTTCTTGCCGAAGACAATGGAAGCACCTACACTCATGGCTTCAAAGAAGACCGCCATCATGGTGTAGGAGTGATGGATTGGAAGAATTGCATAGAATACATCAGTGGGGTACAGCGTCATATTCCCCTGTGCAAGGTAACAGTCTGCAACCATGTTCCTGTGGCTCAGCATGACACCCTTTGGTGTTCCTGTAGTACCACTGGTGAAGAGAATCGCAGCGGTATCCTCGCTCTCTGCCCTATGCCTATCCTGAGCCTCTGCCTTGAGGTCCAGGACAAAGGTCATGTTTCCTTCTTTCTCCAGGGATATACGGTCAGTCAAGCCAAGCTTATTCTCTGCGTCAAAGGTTTCCACACGTTCAGCA
>NZ_JAEKNT010000283.1 GCF_016406725.1 Sphaerochaeta sp. S2
CCCCTATCCTGGACCTGCTCAGCTACCGCCTCACCGGCAGTATCGTGCTCAACCTCATCGATGGTTTCCATACCATACAGCCCTTTTACCAGGTCCTGGAGACGAAGGGTATCAAGCGGTTGCTTTGGGATATAACTGGTTTGGCTGCTGTTGGTGGGGGTAATGAACTGCAGTTGGGTCAGGAGTCCAAGGAATCCCTGCAACCGATTGTATGGGATTGCGAGGCGGTCGAGCAGCTCCTTGGTGGAGGTAGCACCCTTCCCCTCACGAAAATTGTTCCCGATGAGCATCATGATATTGGTTCCTTCAGATAACTGCAGTGCCGGACTTTGGGGCAGCCCACGAAAACTGGAAACATCTGGCCTGAACTGATGCACATAGGCAAGCTCTACACTGAAGAAGACCGTTGCCCAAAAAACATAACAGAAGAACAAGAACAGGAAGATGGCTGCAAATGATCCATAGATGACAGAGAACCTGCTCGCCATTGAGGTAAGCAGAGAGGTCAGCTTGCTGAATACATTAATCACCAACAACCCTGCAATGCTCCCAAGAATTGCTGAATCGAAACGGACCCTTGTATTGGGAACAAGGTATATGAGCAGGAAAATAACCAAGGCCACGATGAAGCTCGGGGCAATGGCTTCGACTGCAACAGACCACCTACCCAGGGTCACCCCTATCAGATTGAGGTACCAGGAAGTGAGAATGGATTGTGCACTTACATATGCTGCAAGCAACAAGGTTGCCACAATCAAGAATGAAATATAGCCTGCAAAGCGTTTCAGGGCGTTTCGACTTCTGCTTGAACGGTATATCCGATTGATCACAATCCATACCTTATTGATCAAGAGAACCATGGTAATGAGGAAGGATATAAGCCCAACAACTCCCAAACTGGTCGCATTACGGGTGTACTGGGTCAGGAGAATCATCAACTGTCCACCTGCCTCCTCTCCTGCCAGTTCAGTGAACCACTGGGAGAGAAAACTCACCAATGGTTCCATAACACCAAAAGCATTGAAGAAGGTGAAGAGGAAGGTTGCAGCAGGTACAATGGCCAAAAGCGTGGAGTAGACCAACCCCGAAGCAGAGTTGAGAAAGTTATCTTTCATGGCCTGTCTAAACACGGCTGAGAAAAAGGTACTCAGCCGCTTAAGATTCTGCTGAACGATACTCTTATAAGACATGGTTACAGCCTCTGCTTCATCCAGGAATAGAGGTATTGTGCCGTCTGCTCCCTATTGGTTTCCTGCAATAATTCATGCCGTGCACCTTCAACCAAATTCAGGGTGATATCAGAAATGCCACAACTACGATAGAGCTCATAGACTTTGCGCACTCCTTTGGAGAACCCTCCTACTGGATCCTCACTACCACTGATGATCAAGAGCGATAGATCTGAGGGGAGTTTCTTCGCCTTCTCAGCATCATTGGCAATCTCCACCCCATCCAACAAGTCAGCAAAGAAACCCGAGGTGCAGACAAATCCACACAAAGGATCCTCTATATACTTCGCTACTTGTTCAGCATCCCTACTCAGCCAATCGAATGAGGTCTTTGCGTCAGGGATCTTCTTGTTGTATGCACCAAAACTCATTTTATCCAGTTGTGCATCGGGATGCTTTGAACCATGTTTACTGACATGACTGCGGGCAATCATCTTGCCAATCTTTCCAAGTAACCCTTGGGAAGCACCGGTACCCATAAGCATGACACCATCAAAAAGGTCAGAGTATTGCACCATGAGACTTCTTGCCAGGAATGACCCCATACTATGGCCAAGCAAGAAAAGACTGTGACTGGGATATTCAGCTAGGATGATATTCGTCAACTCATAGGCATCTTTCACCACCCGTTGCCAACCATCACGCTCGGCAAACCAGCCAAGGGTTTCCCCTTCATTTTTCACAGTCTCTCCATGACCACGATGATCAGGAGCATAGACGGCAATGCCCTTGGAATTCAGAAATGTAGCGAATGCATCATATCGGAGGCTATGCTCAGCCATGCCATGAAGAATGAGAAGAACAGCCTCAACCTTTGACCCCTCTGGAACCCATACGCGATACATTACGCGTTTCCCATCGCTGCAAGACAGCTCACGGATGGTAGCCATTTGAGCCTCCTTCCCTATATATTTTTTTATATAATTCTCGTATTATACTACCAGTATTATTCATACATCACAAGAAGCATTTGCCTTTAGCAAAGAAAATTCAGGAGATTTCATGTCCAATACTCTCTTGCTTGCCAGCGATGTACATGGCTCGATTGATGCACTCTCTCTTCTTGACCAACGAGCACGTGAGCACCAAGCAGAATCTATTCTGATCGCTGGTGATCTCTGTCCCTCTGGTCACACACATTTTCAGATACTACTCAGAAATATTCCACAACTATTCCTGGTAAGGGGTAACTGTGACAGCAGCTATGACTTCAGCAATGCAGGAATGCCACTTCCTCCCCAGAAAAGACGAATCGACTGGCAGGGACGAACCATATTCATGACCCACGGGGATAGGATTCACTCCCCTTTTGGCCAGAACCTGAAACCAGGAGACATTTTTATCAGCGGTCATACCCACACGCCAAAACTCCAGAGGGGAGAGGATGGGGTCATCTGGGTGAACCCTGGGTCAACAACCTACCCAAGAACACCCCTCGGTCCTACCTTCGCACTATTGGATGAAGAGGGGATCAGTATACGTTCTCTCACTGATGACCAACCAATTGCCGGCCTTCAATATCATTTTCTCCCAAGTGCCGACCAGTAAGCATCAAGCAACCGTGCCAAGGGAACTACCTGGGCTGAACGAAAATTGCTTTTCCCATTAACCAACAATTGGTCAGGGAGCGATCCATAGCGACCCTCACGCTGCAGAAGTCTGTCATCAAGAGTTGTTTGCAGATGCAAAGCCTCGTCTCCATAGGAGCGTATGGCATGTGCACTGATCTCATAACCCTCTCCCAATGAAGCTAACAAGGCCAACCTTGAGAAGTTCCTTCTTGCAAATGAGAAATGCGGGAAGTGAAAGAGTCGATGATTGAAACTGGGAAGCGTAACCCAAGGACACAAACCTACACTTTCACAGGCATAGGTGAGCTTCTGTACATATAGAGCCCAGGAAACAAGGCGGTGCTCCCTCCCCCTATGGTAGTGATTCCCCCATAACATCTCTCCTAGTACCACACTTCTCCTTCCAATGGATACAAGCAGAGCTTGCACCGGGAGTGCACGATAGTCATAGGGAGGCAAGGGTAATCCATCAACCATGAAAGCATGCTCTGATCCCCCATACTGATTCACCAGTGCACTGAGCCCTATACCCAGTTGCTCTCCAGACCCTCTTCTATAGGCAATGGCATCAAGAAGACGGAGGTAGAGCACCGCTGTTGAACGCTGCAAGTCGGGAAGGAAGCTAAGCTTCCCTTCCCTTCGGCATGATCTTGCCCAAGCAAGCACTGCTCCGGTACTCACTACTTCCAGACCATTTTCCAAACAACGGTGGGCTACCTGTTGTACACTTCTGCTGTCAAAGAGTTCCAGATTGGAACCCAGTGCCATTGCACTTTCCAAATCCAGAGGGGCATTGTTCTGGCATATAGGGAACGAGGGATCATCAAGGGGAATACCTTTCGGTACACTACGGGTACATAGTCCCCAAAGCCTTCCATCGACGCGCATGGAGTAGGTGTCAATTGCAGCCCATCCATGATGGTTTGCTTCGGAAAGCAATGCGATTGACCCCTCCTGGGCTATCATCTTTCCCATTCTGGTCTTTCCAAGATCCTTCAGATAGGATTGGTTCAGGAGACCCAATCTATGGGAATCATATGCTTCCCTGCCATGACTATGAGGAGACAACGTAAAAAACTTGATATTCTTCATCCCGCAGACACAACCAACCCCGCCTTGGGTTATATTCTGGTTGTTTGCATAGAGAGAGGCAAAGGGCACAAAGTGTTCGCCTGCAGGGCCTATGACAACCATGTGCTCTTTCCCAACTTTCTTTGCAACTTCGACTGTGGTGAGATTATGATATGTCTCAGCATCGCTGAAGGTTACTTCCCCATCAGCAATGGAAAAGCTGCATAACTTTCTGCTTCGGCCGGTTATCACCAATGCAGCGTATCCACAACCTACAATGGCTCCTGAGAGAGAAGATGTTGCGCTGGATACTGAAAGCGCCCCAGTAACAGGACTCTTGGTTACAACGGTGAAGGAGTTGCAGTAGCTCAGTGGTGTGTCAACTGCAGCACCAGGTGCAAATACAACAGGATTACCCCGCTCATAGCACTCCTCCTCCAGCTGGTCATATTCAGCAAAACGGTCCCAGAGCATCAGGGCAAGCAACCTCCCTCCGAGGTAGCGCTTTGCTTCTTCCTCTTCCATCGGTATGCTTGTATATGTTTCTGATTCCAAATCTATATGTAGTATGAAACGTTGGCGATAGGGAAACGCCAGATGAAGCTTCTTCCTCATGTACAAAAGGTACCTACCTCCCAGTCGGCTGTCAATCCAGAATCATGACCCTGGACTAAAACAGCAGTATAGCACAAACCCGACAAAAACGCTTTACTCTTGTTTACGGGCAGACCACCTTGTATTATAGCAACATGAAGAGCATTACCGTAACCATCAAACAACAACATCTGGAACTCCCCACTGGAGCCACCGTAGAAGAGGCCTTGGTTGAGGCAAAGGTGGTCGAATCATGCAAAGAACAGGCCTATAGAGAAAACCCGTATATTGGAGCCTTGGTGAACCATGAACTCCACTCTTGCTCGAGGTCCTTGGTTGCAGATTGTACCCTTGAACCGGTACGGCTTTTTGGAGATATGGGAAAGAGGATGTACCGACACTCCCTCTGCTATCTTCTCTGTGCTGCTGTCTCCATGCTCTACCCCAATCGGAGATTGGTTATAGGACACTCCCTTGGTGATGGGTATTATTTCAGTTTTGACGATGACCTTACCCTGAACAATGCAGATATCAAAGCTATAGAAAAGGCCATGCACTCCTTGGTTGATCAAAACCTCCCCATTGAGGAGGTCTTGCTCCCCTATGAGAAAGCACTCTCTTACTTTGAGAACAACCACCATGAACAGACAGCTGCACTACTCTCCACCCGCAATGACCCCAAGGTAAATCTCTATCGATTGCAGGGCTATATGGATGTCTCATACGAACCTTTGCTCAGCAAGACAGGCCTGATGCAGGTCTGGGAACTCAAGCCATATCAGGAGCGTGGGATGCTTCTGCGCTATCCACGTTCACACAATGTCATTGGACTTGACCCCTTCGTTGACAATCCACTGCTTTTCTCCATCTATCGGGAGTATAAGGCTTGGGGCTCCATTCTCAATGTCCAGTCATTGGGCCAGCTTAATCAGATGGGCAACCAGAACACGGTTGAGTCCTTCATTCGACTTGCTGAAGCATTGCAACAAAAGAAGATAGCAAGTATCGCCGACCAAATACACCTACATAGCAGTGTAAAAGCAGTCCTCATCGCTGGGCCTTCCTCATCAGGCAAGACCACATTCGCCCATAAGCTGTCGATCCAATTACAGGTCCTGGGAAAGAAAACCATCAAGATATCGTTGGACAACTACTATCTTCCCCCAGATCAAGCACCCAAGGATGAGGAAGGGAAGCCTGATCTTGAGGCTCTTGAGGCACTTGATGTTGCCCATTTCCAAGAGGATTTGGCAAATCTCTTTGCAAAGAAGGAAGTACACTTACCGCTCTATGATTTCAAGACACTCACCCGTACCTATGAGGAGCAACCCGTACACCTGGATAAGCGTACCATCTTGATCATTGAGGGCATTCATGGAATGAATCCCAAGCTGACCGCTAGCTTGGATAAGGAGTTGCTCTTCAGGGTCTATATCTCGGCCTTGACCCAACTGAATCTCGATGACCACAACCGAATCAGCACCACGGACAACCGGATCATACGGCGTATGATCCGTGACAACAGAACTCGTGGGGCAAATGCAACAGCCACCTTGAATATGTGGCCTTCCGTGGAACGGGGAGAAAACAAGTACATCTTCCCATACCAGAACAATGCCAATGTCATGATCAATAGTGCATTGGACTATGAACTGGGGGTACTCACCACCTACGCACAACCGTTGCTGAAAATGGTGAAACCCTCAGCAGGTGCTGCCTATGAGACAGCAAGAAGATTGCTCAGGTTCTTGGAGCATGTCAATCCGATTCCCGATACCTTGGTACCCGAGGACTCCTTACTCAGGGAGTTCATTGGGGGAAGTAAGTTCGGGGTTGTTTGAGTAGATAGGAGATTCTACATGGAAATCTATGAGGAACGTACATTGAATATTCAGCATCTTGAGAGTCGGCTGAAGAGCAAGGTATTAGTATATGAAAAATCTCGCACCAACCTTGGCAGTTGTACGATTGCCATGATCAAGGCAGGAGAGAAACGGTATCTCATTGCCTCTGGTTCTGGTCCGATATTCGAGGAACTGGAAGGAGACGCAGAACAGAATTGCAAAATCTGCCCACTGAACCACGAGAATCGCCTGGTCTTGAATACGTATCTGCCGTTTACACATCCGGTTGCAAACACAACCAAGCGCCCGTCCATTGGCTTGGGAGACCGCCTCGGCGTGGCCACCCCTGGACATATCAGGGCACTGGAGGGAACCTCGGTTTTCCCCATTTTTGCACAACAGAGCATCAGGGAATTGAACTTCACCAACAGGACCTTCAATGATGTGATCGATGCCGCTTCATATGCAGTCTTCCAAGAGGGGTATACCTATGGTTTTGGTGCCGATGGTGACCACTTGAAAAAGAGCGAGGAGATCAAGAAAGCCCTGGATGACGGCGCTACCATGATCACCCTGGACTCATCAGAACAGATAGACCCCACCATCCAGAACCTGGATGATGAAGCACTTCTTGCACGCTATGAAGCATTGGACAGTGAGATACGGGAGGTATATGAGGGTTTATATGCGGAACAGGAGTTTTCAATCGGAACCTCAACACTGAAGCTTGACCTACCCACGTTAAGACGCGATATCCTGACTTACCATAAAGCGCTCGATTTCATACAGATCATCTATGAACAGCATATATTGCACTCAGAGCGGCCGATAGACTTTGAAATTTCCATTGATGAAACTGACACCCCAACCGACCCGAAGAGCCATCTTTTCATTGCGAAAGAACTCAAACGGCGGCATGTGATCATCTCTACCCTTGCTCCTCGGTTTGTAGGGGAATTCCAGAAGGGCATCGACTATATCGGTGACACTGCTGAGTTCGAGAGACAACTGGTCTTGCATGTTGCTATTGCAAAGCTGTACCGCTACCGACTCAGCATCCACTCAGGCAGTGACAAATTTTCCATCTTTCCCATACTAGCCGGGACGATCAAGGGAAGCTTCCATGTAAAGACAGCGGGTACCAATTGGCTTGAAGCGGTTCGCTTGGTCGCCCAAAAGGATCCCGCTCTCTATCGGAGGATGCATGCACATGCAATCAACCGTTTTGGCGATGCAAAGGCTTTCTATCATGTTACCACTGATATTGGGAAGATCCCGGAACTGGAGTCAATGAAAGATGAGGACCTACCCTCCTACCTCAACGATGACAATGCCCGGCAGTTGCTTCATATCACCTACGGGTATCTGCTTGAGGATGAGGATAAAGAAGGAAAGAAACTGTTCAAGGATGACTTCTTTAGTTTGATTTCCAAGGAAGAAGAGCATTACAAACAATTGCTCAATACTCATATAAGCAGACATCTTTCCTTGCTTGAATTCAAGAAGTAAACAAGATACTCAGAGAGAAGGCGGCCCAAGGGCCGCCTTTTCATGTGTATGTGAGGATAGGTTCTTATACGTTATAGATGTGCTTGAACTCATCAAACAGATCACTGACCTGTTGCTTGCACTTTCCACAGACCGTGCCAAACTCGGTAATCTCCTGCAGCTGTTCCAGGGTCTTTGCTTCCCCTCGCTTCACAAGATCCTCAATCTGTACATCGGTAACTCCCTTGCACTCGCAGATGGTTTTTGCCACATTGCTTTTGAAAGGATTGTCACGTTCCGCTTTCTCAAGATAGTCATCAATTGCCGCCCTGAGTGCTTTGTCTCCCAGAACTGAACAGTGGAACTTATGTTCAGGCAGTCCGCCAAGTGCTTCGGTGATCATATCGGGGGAGAGGTTGTAGGCTTCCTCCAAACTCATCCCAATTGCCAGCTCACTCATCATGGAGGTGCTCGCGATTGCAGAGGCACAACCATAGGTAAGCCACCTCAGGTCAGCTATTGTATCATTCTCGACCTTGATCAAAACCTGCATCTGGTCGCCACAGGCCAAGGAACCGACTTCACCGATTCCATCTGCCTGGAAATTTTCTTCTTCTTGCCAGGTATTCCTGGGATTCATAAAATGGTCTTTCACCACTGGGGTGTAGACCCATTGACTCATAAAGTTGGTCATCGTGTGGACATCTCCCTTAATCGCTTGATAATCGGCGGTAGTTTCTCCAGTACATAGGCAACATCTTCTTCGGTGTTGTACCTTCCAAAACTGAACCGTATTGAGCCGTGGGCCAGCTCGATATCCACTCCGGAGGCCAGTAATACGTAACTGGGTTCAAGCGACCCACTTGCGCAGGCACTCCCTGTGGAAACCATTATTCCTTCCATGTCGAGATAGAGCAGTATCGATTCCCCTTCTGCATGGGGGAATGATACATCGAGGGTTCCGGGAAGGCAGTGCTCTTGGTTCCCGTTCACCACCACATTGGGAATACGCTCCTCAATGCCCACTCTTAACATCTCCCTGAGAGCCCAAAGTTTCTTGCTCTCTTCCTCAAGGTCACGTTCAGCAAGGGCAGCGGCAACCCCGATACCAACAATGGATGCTGTATTATAGGTTCCTGCACGCTTCCCTCCCTCCTGATGGCCACCATGGACCAGAGGGGTGTGTGGTGCTTTTGGCTTTACCGCCAACACTCCGATACCTTTTGGACCATAGAACTTGTGTCCAGAAAGGCTGAGATAATCGACATCCCAAGAGCGCATCGAGACAGGGATTTTTCCGATTGCCTGTGTTGCATCGGTATGCATATATGCCCCTACCTCATGGGCAAGCTGGGCGATTTCCTTCACCGGTTGGATGGTACCAATCTCATTGTTCCCTGCCATGACAGAGACTAAGGCGACATCTTCACCAAGATAAGTCTTCATCACTTCCGGGTCTACCCGTCCACTTCCATCAACTGGACACTCATCAACCTTGTATCCAAGATTCCTAAGATACTTCACCAACTCGTTGATCGAAGGGTGTTCAATGGTTGTGGTCACAATTCGGTTACGTTTCGATCCTAGGTCGATACGCTCACGAAAGATATTGAATACGGTATTATTCGATTCACTGGCCCCGCTGGTGAAAACAATCGACGATGGATCGCAATCAATCAAGGAGGCAAGTGCTTTCCTGCTTTCTTCTATTGCCATGGCGGCTTCACGACCATAGCTATGCATGCTCGATGCATTCCCAAAAAGGATATTGGCTTCGTGTACAGCCTCGATTACATCCTCATGCATGGGGGTGGTCGCATTGTTGTCCAAATAAATGGTCTTCTGTTCCATAATTAACCTCATAGAAAACGATAGTGACAGGTACCCCTTAGGGTCAAGCCACACTGCTGTTACGCGTTGAATACCTCGTAAAGATCGCTTTCATCTGAGTCCTCATCAGGACAGGTCTTGCTATGGATGAATCGAAGGATTCTCCTTTTAGCAAAACGAATATGGAATCTACGTGCCCATTGTACATAGGCACAGTTTTCATGGAGATATGATGCAAACATTGCCCGAATCGGCGTCATTTTTTTGCATCGGGTTGATTGGCTGAAGCGTTCAGCGTAAATTTTGCACTGTTTTGTCTCAGGATCAAAATGCTCACACCAGCTGTCCAGGTCAATGACTAACTCACGACCATAGACTGCTTTCTCGTGGCAGCAAAGCCCACACTTGTGGCATTTGTTCTCCCAATTCTTACCCACAGCTCTCCCCCTTGCTCAATGATTCAAGCTTGGTCTGGGATGCCGTATGCACCGGGGGAAGGATGGAGATTGCAGTAACACTGATATATCCCTCTCGCACGGCTTGGAAATCACTACCCTTGGTGTCACAACGTTGAATCGGTTGTACACCCCCCTTCATGGAAAGCACCACAGAGGTACCAAAACGTACTGTTGCAGTGTCATAGTAGCGGGTTTTCTCTTGTTGTTTTGTCTGTACTGCATCATGGTAGTCGAGATAGCTCAATACTCCACTCTTCCACTTTCCATTCCCCTCTCCAGGGGCATTGATATTGATGATGCACTCACTGCTCGTGAGAGGATAAAAATCCTCGAGATGTTGTACCACAAAGTCCGCAGTACGCTGGAAGGGGTAAGAACCATCTTCGCTTCTTGCACAACTGACTGCCATGGACCGCAATCCAGTCAAAGCAGCCTCTCTGGCAGCCCCAACAGTGCCCGAGTACAGGATATCTGTGGAAATATTAAAGCCATGGTTGATTCCGCTGATGACCAAATCTGGTTCTCCTGGGAATATCTTGCCTTTTGAAGCATAGAGAATGCAATCTGCTGGAGTTCCACTACAATGATACCGGTTCTGACCATATTCAGTGATGGTTATATCTTCACGAAGCGTCATTGAGTGGCTACTCGCACTTCGCTCAGAATCGGGAGCACATACCCACACCTCATGACCAGCTCGTAGTAGAGCATCACTGAGTGTGTTCAGTCCTTCACTTTGATATCCATCATCATTTGTCAGTAGTATCTTCATTAATGCGCTTGAAACACAACCTTTGCAGAATCGCTTCCCTCAAATACATACCAACGAGGGTGAAATCCAAAGATGTGCTCATAGTCCTCCAGACGACCAATATAACTTGGAAGTGCTTGTTTACTCAAGAGGACCATGATATTACCGCTGAAACCGTTTGATACCTGAACCGATCCAAGACATCCACCAAGTTCACCAGCTCGCTTGGTGAGCCAATCTACCTCAGGACAGGTTACTTCAAGAAGGTCCCTGAGCCCAGCCTGGACACGATTCATCATCTTCCCATAGGGTACAGCATCCTTCTCAGTGAGCAATGATGCAGCATCGTTGGCGAGCCTGGATTCCATCAGGATATACTCACAGATGTGGCGGTCTTCCTCATCCAATGGCACCACACGGCCAGAAAGGTCACTCTCTGGAAAGTCCCGCATGAATCCACCACTCTTGTACTCACTTAGTTTCTCAAACGCACGCTTGATAGCTTTTCTCTTGCTTCTGATCTCTTCCCTCATCGCATTCGGGGAAATCTTGCTATCCACGATGATTGCCACATACTCTTCATTCTTGTTGGTGAACGGGAAAGGCAACTCCTTGTAGGTCACATGCTGAAGATCATAGAACAGTACGATCTCCTTCTTTCCATTGAGCATGGTAAGAAGATCACTGATGGAACATACTTCATTATTGAATGTCGTACATGCCTGATAGGCGATTCTTATCTGGGAGGAAAAACTGAGCTTAAGACCAAGCAATGCATCAAGGGCAAGGCAGGTACCAAGCGAGCATGCAGTACTCACCATCTGGGTATCAGCATGGAGGAGGCTCCCTTCAACAGTTATATTCATACCTGTGAAATCAGTCCCTTCACTTGCAAGAACCGAGAAAACCGCTTTCAGGAAATTCCCCCATCGGTCTTCCTTGCGATACTTGATATTATTCAAAGAGAATCGCTTCCGGTCATTGAGGGTTGGGTTGTACAACCTTACGAGTTGGTCATCTCGGTAAGAGATAGCAACATACAGCGAGGAGTGATCGGTTCCCACCAAGGACCATCCTCGACATGCGTCCGCGTAACTACCAAGCAAGGTACATGTTCCAGGTACCTGCGCAATCACCAGCGGAGAATCGCCGTATTCCTTGATGTGTTGTTTTCTGATGTTGTCCATGCCCCAACCTAATTTTTATGGGTCAATTTTAGGATACTTGTCGGCATAATGCAACAAAAAACCTACTTTTGTATAATTTGGGACTCGTGCATTTCCCCACATGACCAACAAATGCGTGAACAGGAATCCAAAACTTACAAAAAACCCCCTTTCCTGGGTACTCCAAAAAAGAGGGTCTCTTGTATCACTAGACAGGATAATAAATCTGGTTAATTGTTCAAGCCATAGCGCTTCTTGAAGCGTTCGATACGACCGGCAGTATCAACCATCTTCTGGGTTCCAGTAAAGAAGGGGTGACAAGCGGAGCAAATTTCAACTTCAAGGTTCTTTGCGGTTGTCTTGGTCGTGATTACATTGCCACATGAGCAACGAACTTCTTTCATTTCATAACGGGGATGAATTCCATCTTTCATTTTGGGTCCTCCAAGGATATGTGTTCTGCTGGCTGTAGGCAGCAGACAAGTTTCTCTTTATCTCTTCCTGGTCTCTAGTATGCTGCCGAATTCGAAGGAATACCGGTATTGATAGAACGCAAGAACGACTCATTATCCTTTGTCTTCCGAATTTTGTCAATGAGGAACGGAGTCATCTCTTGATCGTCCATATCATTGACAGCATTACGCATAAGCCAGATTCTGGCAGCTTCATCAGAAGGCAACAATAGGTCTTCACGACGGGTCCCACTCTTCTTGATGTTGATTGCTGGGAAGAGTCGCTTGTCCGCAAGACGACGGTCCAGGATGATTTCGTTGTTACCGGTTCCCTTGAATTCCTCAAAGATAACCTCATCCATTCTCGAACCTGTCTCGATCAAACCAGTGGCAACTATGGTAAGGCTACCACCAAATTCAATATTTCTTGCAGCACCAAAGAATCTCTTTGGTTTGTGCAGTGCATTCGAGTCCACACCACCACTGAGTATCTTTCCACTTGCAGGAACTGTCTGGTTATAGGCACGTGCAAGTCGAGTAATGGAGTCCAGAAGGATAACTACATCCTTCTTGTGTTCAACGAGCCGTTTTGCTTTTTCAATCACCATCTCAGCTACCTGCACATGTCTGCTGGCTTGCTCGTCAAAGGTGGAGGCAATTACCTCACCATTGACATGACGACGCATGTCAGTGACTTCCTCAGGGCGTTCATCAACCAACAGGACCATCAGGACCACTTCAGGATGATTCGTACTGATGGAGTTTGCAATCTTCTGAAGAAGCACTGTCTTACCTGTACGGGGAGGGGCAACGATCAAGGAACGTTGGCCCTTTCCGATAGGACAGAACATGTCAATAATCCTTGTCGACATATCCTCTTCAGCTGTCTCCAGCTTAAGTCTTTGGTCAGGGAACAAAGGAGTCAGGCTATCAAAAGGTACGCGCATTTTTGCGGTAATTGGCTCATCACCATTTACCTTCAATATTTTCAGGATGGCAAAGAACCGTTCATTCTCACGTGGAGTCCGGACCTGTCCATATACCACATCACCGGTCTTCAGATAAAGACTCTTGATCTGGGCGGGAGAGACGTAAACATCTTCCAACCCTGAGAGATAGCTGTTTGAGGGGGAACGGAGGAATCCAAATCCGTCTGGAAGAATCTCCAAGGTACCTGTTCCCACAATTACTCCGCCACTTGCGGTATGCAAGCGAAGAATTTCTGCAACAATTTCCTGCTTGCGCAAATCCAGGATGGTATCTGGATTCAGCCCACGTTCCAAACCTACCTTGCGAAGTTCGTCAATGGATAGGGTGGTGAAATCTTCAAGCACCAGGACAGGAGCTTCTGGATGTTCTTCAATACTTATATCATTAGAAGACTCGTCTTGATGATTCGGCCGTCCACCCCTATTGGAACCAAAGCTCTGGCTCTTTGGATAGGACCCTTTTGGATGGTTTCTGTTCTGGGAATTTCGGTTATTTCTATTGTTATAGGGTTTGCGATGGTTCTGGTTCGGGTTTTGGTTCTGACTCTTCTGCTCCTGCTTGTATTGTGCAGGAGGACGGGAAGTATCCACAGGTTGTTCCTGTTCAGGAGCAGGACTGTTCTGTTTATCCTCCAACTCGAGTTGAGGTTGGTTAGAATCAGAAGAACTTTTTTTTGCTGCACTCTTGTCAGATTCGCTCTTTTTTGGTCTCCCTCGACGTTTTTTTGGCTCAGGAGCATCCTGTGTCTCCACTTTCTGCTCAGCCACATCACTCGTGCTTTCAGGTGCTTTCGCTCCTACAGGGCTCTTTTTTCGGGTCACGCGCCGCATCGGCTTCTTTACAGATTCCTGCTCAGATGAAACAGCCACGCTGGCTTCATTAAACTCTAATTCTTCGGAAGACATAGGATTAACTCCAACGGAAAAGGGGAAATGTGTTGCACCTCATCTATATAAAGGTGCACCTAGTGCCCAGTTCCTTAATTTGTAATACAGAATGTAAGAATATGCGGAATTGGAACGTACTTACTGATAATTCTTTCCGCTGTTTGGTTCTTTAAATATATTGCCACTTCTTAACAGTGTCAAGCAAGCAGGCTCCTTTGATGTATTGGCTTGCAAGAATTAATGCCATTACCGAGGCTCTTCTTCTTACCGAATCCCTCCCGTAGGATGAGATATGTACTTGTACCGCTGCACTCTCCCGAGTTTTTGAGGCAAATCCAAACCATACAGTTCCTACCGGCTTTTCAGCTGTCCCTCCATCAGGTCCGGCAATACCACTTACCGAGAGTGCCCAATCAGTTCCCGAGACACGCCTCATTCCTTCAGCCATCTCCAGAACGCATGCTTCACTGACTGCCCCATATTGATCCAGAGTCTCATCTCGTACACCAAGCAAGTGCTTCTTTGCCTCATTCGCATAGCTTGCAACCCCACCCCAGAACCATGAAGAACTACCGGCCTGGTCGGTGAGTAGCTTTGCAATGTAACCGGAAGTACAACTCTCAGCTGTGCTTATCGTTTCTCCACGTTCTTCAAGCAACGAAGTGAGCAAGCTAGAAGGCTGGACGTCTCCATCCACCACCAGACAATCCCCTACCAATGACCGAAGACGGTTTGCCATCTCTGTTCGGTCAGCTTCACTGCTATCGACAAGATACAAACTTATCTTTAGGTCCTGGAACCGGGTACCCCACTGCATTCCGTTGAAGGAAATGGACTTACAGAGCTCTTCCAGTTTTGATTCAGGGATAAGGAATGTAGAATACTCGCTACGAGAAAAATCGTCATGCCCGATCAATTGGGCAAGCCAGGGGATTACCTGGTCAAAGAACATGGGATTCATCTCCCTAGGAGGTCCTGGCATTGCCACACAGGCAATCTGTCGTCCCCCATCGGGTATGAATCCTTTGAATCCAGGGGCGGTCCCCAGTGGGTTTGGGATGAGCTCAAAACCCTGGGGGATCATGGTCTGTTGTTCATTGGCTCCCCAGATCCGCTGTCCAATTCGTGCATACAGAGTATCGAATGCTTCCTGGTTACGGACCAGGGGAACCTTGGCAAGATTGGCAACAATGGTACGAGTCATATCGTCACTGGTTGGCCCAAGCCCTCCAGTCATCACTACCAGATCACAATTATCGATGCAGTCCCTTAGGACATCTCCGATGGTACCATCATCAGGGACAAGCACCATCCGATCAACACGATACCCCAACTGGGTCAACTGACTTGAGATGACTTGGGTATGGCGGTCAGCAATGACCCCCCGAGTCAATTCGGTTCCAATGATAAAGAGTGCAGCACTGGTATAGGTCATTCTGGTTTCTGCCTGTCCTTGGTGAAATATCGATACAAACGATACAGCATACCTCCTGCAAGAAGGATTGCTGATAGATAGACGGTTAGATATGCAAACCAATTCACATACCGGGTATAGATGGTGTTCCCGTGCGATTCCCCGCTGAATACCGGTACATCATAGATATGGTAGCCAACGGTAAAGGGTTCCATAGGATCAACAATCTTTCCAGTAACATCAATCACACAGGTCATTCCGCTATTGGTGCCGCGAACTGTGGTTCTTCGGTTCTCAATGGATCGGAAGACAGCCAAACCAAGGTGTTGCATCTCAGCCGAGACTGCTTTCGACCAACCATCATTGGTCATGTTTACGATGACATCAGCTCCACTGGCAACAAAGTCAGCGTTCAGATACCCGAAGACATCCTCGAAGCAGATTGGGGTAGAGAACTTCACCCCCTCCTCAGTCTCAAACACCACAGGTTCATAGCCGGTCTCCCACCAGTTATAATCATTTGCAAGCAGGAGATTATAGAGCCATGGCATCTGCTTTTCATAGGGGAAGTGTTCTGTGAAGGGCACCAGATGTTGCTTTCTATAGGTGTTCTTGATCCTTCCATCTTCAAAGAATATGACTGTGTTGTAATCGGTACGGTTCCATGAGCCATCCTCACTGAAAGCTGGCTTACTGGGGTCTTCAATGACTCCCTCAGGGTTACCCGTTACCAAGGGAATGGGAAGCGACTTACCGAATTCAACAAACTCCTCTACCAAGGCGGATGTTGCAGGGTCGGAAGGATAGTTTTCATGCCAAGCTACTGATGGGACAAAGGCAGTCTCAGACCAGAGAATAATATCGGGGTCTTCGCTCAATGCCTCCAGGCTCATCTTACGTAACGTGTTGAAGTTCCGCTTGTAGGTGGCATACCCGCCCTCCCAGGTATCTGCACTATGCTGAATGGTAGCCACTCGCCAGGTTTTATCGGGTTCCTGGGCATTCCAATAAGCCATGGAAGCAAACCCGAAGATCAAGGTTGCAAGGAGAGCTATCCCATAGGCAGTGATAAAAGCGAGGTGTTCCTTCAAATACCCCTTCAGGGAGTACTCCCGGTCATTGAACCAACGGTGAAGATATGCACCAAGGAAAGTCTGAGGCATCACCAATAAGAAGGTGACTCCCCAGATTCCAAAAATTTCGGAAATCTGGATAAGAGGAAGATAACGGTAGACGGCCGACCCCAGGGTCCCATAAGGGTACCCCGCAAACCAATCCTGACTCAGATAAGAGTATGCGACCCACACCAAGGCTTCAACCAAATACCCGTATTTCTTGAACAGTTTCTGCGCTGCCTTAAGTACGGGGAAGAGCATCAGCATCTCCCCTCCCTTGATAATCGGGACGATCAGGATTGCAAGGGGGTGGAACGTCTTGAGCCAGTAGTTGAAGAAGAGATAGAACATGAATCCGTAAAAGAATCCATAGATTGGTGTCAACTTCCAGCTTGTGTTCCTGATTACCGCAAATACAGGAATCAGTGATACCATTGCGACAAACCCAATGCCATTGGCCGAAATGAGACCAGGGAAGGCAATTGAGTAGATAAATGCCGATACTAATAACACAAGAACCTCAGAACAAACCGTTCTGAGGTTCCGTCTTGCAT
Organism: Sphaerochaeta sp. S2; assembly: GCF_016406725.1. Lineage (GTDB taxonomy): Bacteria > Spirochaetota > Spirochaetia > Sphaerochaetales > Sphaerochaetaceae > Sphaerochaeta. The sequence goes on from NZ_JAEKNT010000283.1 coordinate 17,415, forward strand.
GCAAGTCAACCAAGAGATTTTCTCCTAATTATTGGAAACGTAGAAGGTTATTCCTTCTCAGTCTTATTATCACGCAAATCCCACACATAGTCCTTGAGTTCTTTGCCTGGACGGAAAATGGCAACTCCATGTGTTTCGACGGCAACAATGGCGCCAGTCTTTGGATTACGCGCTCTTTCACGGCCCTTGCGAGTGCGAACCTCAAATGTTCCAAATCCACGAAGCTCAATGACCTGATCATTCCGGAGACCGTTTTTCACTTCTTCAAAGAACTCGTCAATGATTGTATGAATGTCGGCCCTATTCAGTCCATGCTTCTCATGGAGACTCTCGATTATGGCTGCTTTTGTCAACTTTGGTCCTGCCATGGTTACTCCTTAAACACGTTCTATACGCATGTTTACATACCGATCAACAATCGGTACGTTCATCATTCTGACTTACTGATTATACAGCAGCCTGATCAGTCATCTTATTGAAACGGCTCTGCAATCTGGATTTCTTGCGGTTGGCTGTGTTGTGGTGGATGACACCCTTTCCGGCAGTTGAATCAAGCAGCTTGAGACTTAAAGCCAAAGCAGCAGCGGCAGCTTCCTTGTCTCCGGCAGTTACAGCAGAATCAAATTTCTTGATTGCGGTGCGCATAGTGCTCTTGGTTGCGCGGTTTCTCATTTTCCGGACTTGGCTCTGTCGCTCTCTTTTTTCAGCAGACCTGTTAATCACGTAATACCTCCAAACATATTACCTTGAATACGTATTTCATTTATTAAAGTTGAGGTCGGCAACAAAGTGCCGACGGTCTAAAAACATATCACAGTCTATAAAATGGGTCAATACAATGCTTTATATCAATTTGACAAAAATTCGTTCGCAAACTCCTTATCAAGCTCCCATCGCTTGGTGTCAATATTGAAAAATACCGCATTCTGCGGGATGGTAAGTATTCTTCCTTCACTTCCACTGAGCATGATACGTTTCGACAGTATGTTAACTTCATGAACTTTCATCAAGTCATAGCCAACCTTTAATTTGCTTCCCTCGGGAGGATAGTTACGTTTTTCCTCCACATAGAAATCATATTCATAGGAAAGGCAACAAAGCAATCTCCCACAAGGTCCTGAAATCTTCATGGAATTCAGTGAGAGATTTTGCTCCTTGGCCATCTTTATGGAAACTGGGTTGAGCTTGTCTGTCACGCTATGGCAACAATAATCACGCCCACAGACAGCAAGACCTCCAAGCACCCGGCTCTCATCCCTGACACCGATTTGTCTCAGTTCGATTCGGATACGGAAGACAGAAACCAAATCCTTGACCAATTCACGGAAGTCCACACGAACATCTGCAGTGAAAAAGAAAATAATCTTCGGTTCTCCAAGCAGGAAGTGGGCGGTTACCAGTTTCATATCAAGCTTGTGATGAGCGATCTTCTCTCTGCAGATTCGCATCGCTTCATCCTCTTTCTCTGATTGCTCCTGGTAGCGACTCATATCTGAGGGAGTCGCAAGACGGTCAATCCACACAACATCACCTGAGATATCAACCTCTTCAGGTTCTCTTGGGGGATTGCACCCAGCACAGGATTCGCACGGGTCCTCATCTTTTTCTGGGGAGTAGGAAGGCAACGCTTCCTCCGGCTCCCCTGCATAAATCTCTTCTCTCTCTTCCTTGGGAAGACAGGATTCTGCATGAAAACATGCAGATCTCGGTTGATCACAACCGGGTTCATAGGACTTCCCCAGTTGGTCTGCAGCGGAGACGATGACCCCAAGATCAAGTCCATAACGGGTGGGAGCAACCACTGAGGTTCCTGGATACAACACAGAATCCCAAGCACAGATGCTCATCTCATTTGAAGAAGGGTTCTTAACCAAATATATATAGCCTCTTGATGGCCGGTTCTTCTGGACACGGCTATCGGCATTCGTTCGTTCTCGTTTCATCTATATCCTTTGCCATTTGATCGTGGCACTGAAGTAAAGCTACCACGTCAATAACAAATTGTCAAACTCTCTACATGTGTATATAACTATTTTGCTGCATATGAGTTACAACGTTGACGACTCACACCACCCATGCTATAGTGGACCCATCCTCCACACAGGCTTGTAAGCTTCTCAAGGAGTCGGTATGCAACTGTTTGACACGCACGCCCACATAGGGCTGATCCAGGATGACAAAATGGAACAACTGCTTGCTGTCCAACTTGCCAAAGTCAAGTCGGTCAAGCATGTTGTGAGCATCTGCAACAGTTTAAGCGATTTTGAAAAGACCTACACCAATTTGGAGAGCGCAAAGGATGTCTACCATGCAGTAGGGGTCTCCCCTACCGAAGTAGCCCATCCAGGGCATGATTGGGAAGAGAGGGTCATCTCCCATGCAAAAAAGAAACGTGTCATTGCCATTGGAGAGACAGGACTGGACTATTACCATATGTTCGGAGGCGATAAGACTGCGCAGATAGAGCTGATGCTCAGACATCTCGAGATTGCCAAACACCTCGACCTTCCTGTGATTATCCACAACCGAAACGCAGGTGAAGACCTACTCCCCATACTCGAGGAAAAGCTTCCACCAAAGGGTGGAATTCTCCATTGCTTTGGAGAAGATTGGGCATTCGCACAACGAGCATTGGATATGAATCTTACCTTCTCTTTCGCAGGGAACCTGACCTTCAAGAACAGCCGAATGCTGCAAGAGGTAGCCATACGCCTTCCTGAAGACAGGATTGTCATTGAGAGCGAAGCTCCCTTTATGACTCCCTACTCCCACAAGGGAGAGCGAAATAAAATTCAATATATTCTGGAAACGGCAACTGTTCTTGCAACACTGAGGCAAACATCTCTTGAAGCGCTTTCACAAACGCTTTATGCTAACAGCCTCAGGGCCTTTGCCCTTCCGAAGGATGTATGAACAGAAAGAATCTTTATCACCCCGTAACAATCGGCTCGACAACGCTAGGCGGAAACGTGTTTCTTGCCCCACTTGCCGGGTACACAGATATTCCATTCAGAACGCTCTGCATTGAAGCAGGAGCGGATTTTACATTTACAGAAATGGTCAGTGCCGAAGGTCTTGCAAGAGAAGGCGAGAAAACACTTGCGCTCATGGATCGTGCCCCAAACGAAAAGCAGTACGCTGTTCAACTATTCATGGGAAACACTGATTCTCTCAAGGAAGCCCTTTCCCAGCTCCAGCCTTACCATCCCGAGGTGATCGACATCAATTGCGGTTGCCCGGTTCCAAAGGTTACCAAGACAGGGGCAGGTTCAGCCATGATGAAGCAACCCAAGCTTATCACCGAGGTGGTCCGCACCATTACTGAGGAGACAGACATCCCTGTATCGGTCAAGTTTAGAACAGGATGGGATGCACAGAGTGAGAACTTCCTTGAATTTGCACAAGCTGCCCTGGATGGAGGGGCAAGTGCACTGACGCTCCATGCAAGGACCCGCAGCCAAGGCTATGCACCATTTGCTGATTGGAGCAAGCTCACTGAACTCAAGCAGTACACACTCCAGCACAATTATCAGGTACCAGTCTTCGGTTCCGGAGATCTGTTCAAGGCAGAAGATGCCAAGAGAATGCTTGAAGAAACCGGTATCGATGGGGTGATGTTTGCACGGGGAGCTATTGGTAATCCCTTCATCTTCTCCCAAGCCAAAGCCATCTTGCAAGGAAAGGAACCTGAGCCTATCACCGTGGAAATGAGAAGGCTTGCCATTCTACGCCACCTGGACCTCATGATCGATACCTTTGGAGAAACAACGGCATGTACGTTGATGAGAAAACATACCTGCAGTTACCTGAAAGGAATTCCCAATACCTCAACAATTAAGCAAGCGGTGGTACATGCCTCCAGACGTGAACAGTATCTTGAGGCTCTCAGCCCACTTGTTGACCTGTAAAGCGGTAAAATGGTACGTTTATTCGAGTAATCACATCGGGAAGGAAATGCAATGAGAGTATTAGTGTTAGGGTCCGGAGCAAAAGACCATGCCATTGCATGGTGGTTCTCTCAGAGTCGTCTGATTGACGGTCTATATGTGGCACCTGGAAATGTAGGAACTAAGACAATTGCGGAAAATCTGTCAATTGACCCTTCTGACCCTGAGCAGGTATACGAGGCTTGCCAAACCCATGGTATCGACTTCGTCTTTGTGGGTACTGAGGCACCTCTGTTTACAGGTGTCATCGACTTTCTCAATGAACGGGGAATAGACACATTCGGAGCACCCAACCGGGCCTTGAAGCTTGAAGGTGATCGAAATTTTGCCCGTATGTTTTCCGACCGCCATAACATTCCTACCTCTTCCCACGTTCTCTTTGATGATGAAGAAAAACTCTCAGAGTATTTAAAACGTCATGAAGGTGAACGATTCGTGGTAAAAAGCAATGCTATTGCACCCAGTAGGGTCATGGTAGATTCCACTGATTACTCCACCCTCATGGATTTTTCCAAGGGACTACTTGCCACTGGCCCGATCATTCTGGAAGAACACCTCAACGGCCTTCCCATAACCATCACCCTCTTCTTGGATAACAAAGGGTATCTTATGCTTCCCACCTCAAGCGACTACATGAAAGTCGAGGAGGGAGGACTGCCTACCGGAGGTATGGGTTCCATTTGCCCGGTCCCACTCCAGAAAACTCTTAGTGACGCCCTTGTTGACTCAATCATCGAGCCGGTATTGTTCGGTTTGAAGGCTGAAAAGATGGCCTACAAGGGTGTGCTGACCATCAGTGTCATCATTACCAAAAATGGGCCGATTCTTGTTGATTATCACGTTCGCTTCAACGATCCTGCCGCACAGGCATTCGTACCACTCATCAATACGGACATTGTCGATATTCTTGATGCCATGAAGCATGATACGCTTTCTTCTCTCAATCTTGAGGTTTCCAATCAATCAGCAGTAGCCTTGGTGGTTGCTTCTGATGGGTATCCGGAAAAACCCATTATTGGGAAAAACCTTGAGCCAATGCCGGCTCCCCTGCTGTACAATAGCTTCGAAGGCGCTCCTCGTTACTTTTTCGGAGGAGTCCAAGAGTATGAAGGCAAATTGGTTACCACCGGTGGACGTTGTGTCACTGTGGTGGGAATCGGCTACAATATCATGAATGCAAACAAGAATGCATACAAAGGTGTCAAACAGGTAAATTTTGAAGGTGCCTGGTATCGGCAAGATATTGGGAATCGGTTTTTCGAGAACTAAAACCAAAAAATCAAAAAAAAAGCAATGAGACCTCACACCCCACAGTGAAGTCTCATGCTCTACCGTTCCATAGTTCCTCAAGACTGACGGCCACCTCCCCAGGCAGCCGTCAACTTTTCGATTCCCCCCACGCAAAGGGAACGGTCAGAAGAAATCGTCTCAGAACTCCAGAAGAAAGACCATTGTTAGAAGGAAACACATAAACAAGGTCCATCTCTACTTTCATCCTACCCTCAGTTTGCCCTTGCCGTCAATGAATACCGGTTAGCTTGTGACATAATTTTCTCACTGTACATTTGTCATTAGAAAATAACTGAGGTTCCCAAAACAACCTGGATATCCCAAGACTTCAAAGTAAACGTATGACTCGATTGTAAATACTCCCCAAATGAGAGATACGAGAGACTAGAATAAATTTCCCATCGCTCAATACCTGATACGCTTAGTTCCAGCTCCTTCTTTCCTGAGAGAGTTGCACAGAATGCTGTGGAGATCATATTTTGGGAGAACAGAACAGCACCGTAATCAGTGGTACCACCAATACTTGGTGTGTACATATCTATCTCGCCTTTCAAGGCAGCTGTGAAGGTAAGGGAGAGGGTACCAACAGAGGGAACATGATAGTTTGTCTCAGAGAGAAACACCAAGGCATCGCCCCCATAGGGTGAACCGATGTAGTCAAGCAGATGCACGGTCTTCCCAAGTCCTGCATACCGCCGGATCATCAAGAAGTCAACGCTATCTCTGCGATACATACTGGGAAGAGCCATGGAAGCTTCCAAGACGCTGGAGATCACACCTTTTTCCAGTGGCTTTGCCACTTCCAGTCCCAATGAAAGAGCCCAGGCTGTGTCCTCTTCATCAGGGTCCTCATTAGGGGCAACAGCTTGATCCAAGGCAAACTGTCCATATAGACGGATCCCAGGAACAGGGACATAGGCCAGTTCAGCATGTGCTATTGCATTGAACTTACTCTCCTGATGCAGGTTATGATAGATAAATGATGGATTGAGAAATCTGACATCCAGGAAATCATCCTTGTACATGACATTCTCACTAACTGCAATCGTCAGTTTCTCCCAAGGTCGGAATTCCAGACGATGAGCGAGCAACATACGGATGTGTGGATCATTGGCATAGTAGGTATCGAAGAAAACCGTCAATGCCTCATATTTGAAATAGTTGGAGAAGGCAGTGAAACGAAGATACTCATGAAAATCAACATGATCATCCAATATGAAGTTCCCGATCCGGGAGTTACCCCATGAAATCCTATCTCGGCTGAAGGCAAGATTCCAATGCCCGGAACCAACCGAAAATACTGCACGTTTTGGCCATTGGAAGTCAAAATGCTTGCTTGCAGGAATCAGGTTGTTTGCAAAACGTTTCTGATATTGTATGAGGGGGGTAGACCCATCTATATAGTTTATATTATTGGTACTTGCATCAGGGATAAGTGCACCAAAGGAGTCATGATCATCCGCTAGATGAGGAATGACATCGTCGTGCGTATAAAGTCCGTATCCATATTGTAAATCACTATAGGTGTAGAAGAAATCTGATATTGCCATATCCAGGCGGAGTCTAGCCAGAGGCTTTCGGTCCGGGAACGCATAGGCCCATCTCCCCAAGGAGTTATACGATGGGTTATGGTGGGCATAGCCCTCCACAGAAAGATCGAGGTTGGCCGAGAGAGCAAATTCTTCAGGAAACATCCAACGAAGTGATTCATATGCCGTTTGATGTATGGAAGTATAGAGTGCATGCTGCGTGCTCCCTTCCTCCCCTGAGGACACATATGAGAGCATGTTCTGGGCTTCAGCTTTCGTCCAGGGCCTGGAAGCGGAAGGGGTTCCTGTTCCTGTAATCAAGTACAGGAGGTCCATCTCCTGATAGATGGGATCAGAGAGCGGGATCACTTCCTGCGCGCCGGTGGTAGCAAGAAGTGGTCCCACGCATATTCCAATCAACAACAGAATGATGGATAGTCGTCTCACACGCACTCCCTTATCAGATTGTGTAGCTCAGGCCAAGGGTAAGTTGAATATCACTTGCTTTCTGCCCAGCTATGTTCTGATAATTCTGTATGGTGATATAATCCAACTGACCAAAGGTTTTCAGCGTATCGGTAATTTGATACGAGCCATAGAGCCCTGCAACAAGGGTATGCTCTACTGCATTACGGGACGCATAACTGGAATCAGCGTAGTTGCCGACGCTCCCACCGGATGTAGGCGTAGTTGGAATATCAGCCACACCTCCCCCCACTCTGGTCCAGTAAGTAAACATATCGAAGGTACCATGTGCCATGTAGAACACATTACCACTCAGATTCCACTTCCCATAGGACTTCACACCACCATTGAGGTTGACCACCAGGGCATCATTACCGTAGGTGTAGCCGATAAATTCGGAGTTGTAGCGCATTCCAGATTTATTGGTAAACTCCCTGATGGCACCCACATAATTGAGACCGTAGTCATCGTAACCCGAGCTCGAATCATCAGGTGATGAAGTCTCTGAATAGCGCAAATAGAGATAAGGATCAGTATAAGCAAACTCCAAGGAACCGTAGCCAACTGCATCAGCTACTGGCACTACTCCCTTGATTCCTGCCAGATAGCCAAAGGTGATGGGGAAGTTTGTTTCAGTTTCACTGGGAACATCTTCCCCAGGCAAGGAGAACTCATCCACCGCTGCCTGAGCATAGATGTTCAAGCCATTCACTGGCGTATAGTCGATTTCAAGCCCAAGAATGGAGTTTGCATTACTTCGGATATAGTAGTCATGGAAGATCATGGCAGGATTGAGAATCCGTATATCCAAGTAATTCTCCTTACTCTGGTACATGATGCTCTCGGTCAGTGTGAGGCCCACTTTATCCTGGAACATCCTCCACTCGAGTCGATGGGACATGAACATGTAGATGCCATTCAAGGCTGTCGCTTGTCCGTCCCCTTCAGTAGGACCATCATTCTGGGTGTTGTAATAGACAGACACTTCTTCAATATCACCTGTTTCAGGGTTTTTGTAATAACCTACACCAGATTGCACATTATCATAGTAATGCAATGGATGAGGAAAGAACGATGTTACAAAGGTGTACTTGAACTTGTCACTGAACGTAGTCACACGAGCCATGTTATGGTACTTGAAGGAATCACTGAGCATTAAGTTGCCTGTATGTCCTGCTCCCCAACTCAGCCTGTCTCGACCTGCCTGGAGACTCCAATGCTCTCCACCTGCTGCAACAAAGGCACGGTAAGGTATGTTGAAGTCAAGGTCAGGCATAAGAGAGGGAGGAATCATGGGAATATTTGTAGCAAATGTGGTAGTACCAAACCCGTTTTCCAATGTATGGGTATTCCCCACACTCAACTCAGAATATCCATAGAAGGATTCTGCAGGCCACGTTTCCAAGCTCACTGTAAGAAGAGGCTTATGGTTGATTGAGTCATAGTTCCAGGAGTCTCTTCCTATGAAGTCTGTGGTATCAGAGTGGGTATAGGTTTCCAAGGTTGCGTCAAAGCCCCAACTCAGGCCAATACCCTTCCCTTGGGTCTTTGGTTCAACACCGAGGACTCCCTGGACGTACTCATAGGTTTGTTTCATCGAGCCTTGCAACGCTGATGCCTTGATTTTCTCGACCATCAGGGAAAGCTCAGCCTGACTATAAGGACCAGTGGTTGAGGGAAGGGATAACCCTTGGTGGATATAGAGCACCTCTAGAGCATCATACACATCACTATCCAGACTGTAGATCTTTTGCTGGTTTACTGCCCCAAAAATCGAGACAGACAGGAGACCCATTACAAGACAACAAACCAATACTCGAGTTGTACGCATTCCATACTCTCCCAGTTCTATTTGTATGAATTAAACAAATCAAAGTATACCAAAGGAGGTGCCAAAATGGCACCCCTAATGATGAAACTTAATGCGCTTTCAGGTATTTATATATCTGTCAGTAACACTGAAAGATCATCGGTAACAACCTCTTCCTCGCTATCAGCAGCTGTGACAGCATAGGTTGGAGGCTCATAGTTTTCCAACCATAGTGATTGATCAGCTTCGGGATTGGCAACCAATGTTGGAATAGAGAGGAGAACCATCTCCTGCATCAAGGGAAGCTTAAAAGTCCTTTCAATTGTATACTCTTCCCAGTTTGAGTCTGTATAGATGATGGTTACAGAATGCTTCTGTCCTGTCACTTCTTCCTTGTCACGATCACGAGCAGCAAGCTCCATGGGCTCTAGGTTGTTTATCTGAATTTCCACCAACTGCAACGCTCTTATCTCTTCACCTTCAATCGTAACAGTTTTATTGTCGAGCAAAACCGTATGTTGTTTACCGATGAAGAACAATAATACGCTGAACACAAGGATGACAAGAATAGCAACAAAACGAATCCAGAATATTCTTGTGAGGGCTAGCTTCATGTGGATGCCTCCTGTTCAGCTGCAAGCTGCATACCAGCGTAATGCTGGTCCCGCTTCTTCCGTACTTCGTAGAGAACCAGTGAAATAGTAATAACACCGTAGGAAACAAATACACGGAAGTACTCACCAAGCTGTGCTTGCCCAATCAAGTTCTTTCCAGCCATAGGGCTGACAACGAACATTAGGTGGAACAAAATAACTCCTAAGAATACATTACGTATGTTTGCTTTACTGACTGATGCACCGCCAACAAGAAGGGCAGCAACACTGAACATACCTATCTGCATATGGCTATTGTAGGTGTTCAATGTTCCAATATTCTGGAGATAAAGAATCATCCCGTAACCAGCGAAAACCGTGGAAATGACGATTGATACGATACGAGTATGCTCAACCTTGATACCTGCAGCTCTAGCTACTTCCAGATCCTGTCCAACAGCACGCATATCTTGTCCAAGCTTCGTTTTCTTGAACCAGAGGATGAATAAACAAAGGACAGCTATAACAAACAAGGTCGCCAAAGGGATAGGAATCCCAAAAGGACGGATGAGAAGAAGATCATCAAGAGATCTTCTAATACCAATCAAATTAACGGTATTGCGAATACCATACCCACGGGGAAGCAATAGTGAATTGCTTCTTATCGGTATGACTACACCCATTCCATAGAGAACAACAAGCTGATAGATACCATTCATAAAGAAGCCGATAATATAGCTTGTAACCATCTCTCGACCTCGTGCCATATTCAAGATTTTCCCACACCACCATCCAAGTATGACTGAAATCGGGGTAGAAATGATCATGGCAAGGATGATGCCTGGGATCCCTACGATACCCCAGTCACTGATCAGGATGAGCCCGATTTGACCGGCCATCGCACCAAGGGTCATACCAAAATTCAATCCCATCCCAGCGAGAATCGGAATCAGAAGACTGACAATCAAGAATGAGTTTCTTGAGATTCGGATTACAATTTCACTTACAAGATAGTTTGCAGAATAACCACTGAGAGGAATACCAAACGCACATATCACCAAGAACAGGATAGGAACGGTATTGTTTCCTATAATACGGAGAAGTTTTTGTGTTTTTGTCATCTGGAGTGTCATCGTATCACCTCCGTTTTTCTGGTCAAGGCGTATAGAATCATACCATTGGATACGACAATTCTGATAACCTCACTCATGTCTGTATGAATCATGGAATTCATTACAGAAGGGGTCATTGTTACAATACCTTGGAAGAGGAATGTACCAATTACTACGTTCAGGATGGAAGCCTTATTAACTGAAGCTCCTCCTATCAATATTGCAGATACTGCTGGGAGCGCCATGTAGAATGGCCCCATATATAACTGAATGAATCCAAAACTCTGCTGATATACCAAGATACCAATCGCACCAAGCCATGTAGACATGATTACACTCAACGTCCTGACCTTATCCACATTGATACCGCTCGCTCGAGCAAAGACTGAGTTTGAACCAACTGCGGTCATGGCAGTACCGGTCTTGGTATGCAAGAATGCCCAGATGATAAATGCCAGAAGCGCAAAGAATAACAACATCCCAGTAGGAATGGTTAGATGATCGGTCAACTGGATGGACAAGAAGTCATTGAGGACATGCAGGTAATATCCTTCCGTGGAAATAGTGGTACGCAAACCTGTTCCACTATACCCCCAAACCATGGTTGGGTTATTGAAAGGGAGCAACAACCACATGATACACATGAATGCAACACTGGAAAATCCAACATAGGTTGCAATCATCATCTCTCCACCCTTAACTCGGTTGAGCAATTGTCCATAACCCCAGCCAAGAATAACGGCAAATGGAGTCGCAAACAGGATTGCCAGCAGAAATGATGTTGGTCCTGGGATATTCACCTGGAGCGAGATAGTTGCACCCAACAGCCCCGCTATTATTCCCAAGGGAAGTCCAAAATTCAATCCACAGCCACTATGAATCATGGGAACCATTGCTAATACCATTACTGCATTCATTCCAAAGCGATTGAAGGTATCTGAGAGACTGGTTCCAATATTTACCCCAACAAAGGGAGCTGTAATAAAAAGCGACAAGAGGAACAACCCAATAATGATACGGGGCAATCCAAATGATTTAACGAGACCTTTAGCCGAAGAAGTCAGCTCCTGCAGATTCATACGCTCCCTCCTTCTAGTATCTGGCTCTGTTGCCCTATCATCAAG
>NZ_JAEKNT010000284.1 GCF_016406725.1 Sphaerochaeta sp. S2
ATCCAGATCACCGCCCGAGACAGTGGACCGGGTATCAGCGACGTGGAATCGGCGATGACGGCGGGCTGGACCACCGCCAGTGAATGGATACGCTCCCTAGGCTTTGGTGCCGGAATGGGGCTGCCCAATGTCAAATCAGTGGCGGACGACTTTGCCATAGAGAGTACACTCAATGGTACAACAGTTGTCTGCGTTATTGCATTGCACCCAAATCAGGAGGAAACATAGATGCATGTACAAGACCTTGCAGCCCTGGAAGGCTTCAAAGCAGAACATAGCGAATTGGAGAACTGGGAAATTACTGATGCCTATTGTGGTGATCTACTCAGTGATGTTATGGGGAATGCTCCCTCTGAGAGTGTTCTTGTCACCATTCAGGCCCACAAGAATACAGTAGCTGTCGCGTCCCTGGCAGGTATTCGCGCGCTGGTCATCTGCAACAACCGCAGTGTTCCTTCCGATATGCTGGAAGCAGCGAAGGAAGAGGATATCTCCATCTTTACCACCAAGGATACCCAGTTCGAAGCCAGCTGCAAGATTGCAAAGGCTTTGGGGAGACTTGATGCTGGTACCGATTGATCTACACAACCACAGCTGCCTATCCCCTTGCGGGGATGACGATCTTACCCCTTCCCTCCTTGCCGTGGAGGCCATGGAACAGGGTATCGAGATCCTTGCCCTGACTGACCACAACAGTGCAAGGAATCTTCCAGCTTTCGCTGAGGCGTGTGAGCTTTGCTGCATTCTCCCCCTCTTTGGCATGGAAGTGACTACCAGCGAAGAGGTACATGTACTTACCCTTTTCCCGAGGCTGGAGGATGCTCTTGAATTTGGAACATTTGTTGAGTTTCTCCTGCCACCAATCAAGAATGACAGGAGATTGTTCGGTAATCAGCTGGTGGTGAATCTTGAAGGCGAGGTACAGGAGGAAGTGGATGCGATGCTCGCAGCTGCCACATCGCTTTCCTTCTCCGATGTAGTGGAGGAAGCCCTAAGCCGGGACGCATTGGTCATTCCAGCACATATAGACCGGTTTGCAAACAGTGCCCTAGCCAATCTGGGCTTTCTTCCGGACCTTCCTTACAGCGCATTGGAGGCGATGCACCCCCCTGTGCATGCCGATACCCACGGCTTGGTGGTGCTTACCGGATCCGATGCACATAGCCTTGAACAGGTAGGGAGAAGAACCTGTTCCTTGGAGATGCAAGATTGCTCCTATGAGTCACTGAAAAAGGCGCTGGCAAAGCGAAACCTGGTGGCATACCGTTCCTAGGCACACCAGTTTCAACGTAAGCCAGCTTATTGCTGCTAGCGGTCTGAACGACCAAAGATCCGTAAGAGGAAAAGGAAAAGGTTGAGGAAATCGAGATAGAGAGAAAGTGCTCCGATTATGCTCAACTTGGTGAAGGTCTCCTCATCGATATCTGTTCCATAGCTCTGGTTCCAACGTACAATTTTCTGCGTATCCCACGCAGTGAGGCCAAGAAAGATGGCCACACCGGCAAAGCTGATCAAGTAATCAAGGCCGCTTGATCCAAGGAACATATTAAGCACCATTGTACCGATCAAACCCCACATGCCCATGACCAGGTACGAGCCGATCCTGTTGAGATCACGCTTCGTTGTCATAGCATAGAGGCTCATCCCGGCAAACATAAGCGCTGCTGTGAGGAAACTCTTGTATATGACGGCTCCGGTATACACGATAAAGATGGTACTCAGCATAATGCCGTTGAGTGCAGAATACGCAAGGAATGCACCGATTGCACTTGCTTGGCTCATCCTATCAAGGCGTGCAGTGAGATAGAATACCAAGGCGAACTGTCCAATGACGAGCAGGAGAAAACCCATCATGTTCCCGACAAGTGCCTGGAGAAGTGCAGGATTACTTGCTACAAAGTATGAGATCAAGGCCGTCAGGCCAAGCCCTGCAGTCATCCAAAGGTATACGTTTTTTAATATCGTCCGTTCACGGACTTGTACATTCTGAAGTATTGAACTCTTTTGTTCTGACATTGTTGTAAGCCTCCTAAGCTATCTTACCATAATTTCATCAATCCTGAAGAAAAGGTCAAGTATTTGCTTGCATTCAGCCCGCTATGCAAGTCCATTTCCTGATGGTATAGTAAAGTCTATGACAAACAAGCCTCTTTTACCCCTCATTTGTATCATCATTGTTCTGCTAATGGGCTGCACTTCCACGAGTCGTGATGAACGTGTCAGTGCCGTTGAGGCTGAGAATGCCCTAAGGGAAGTAACAAAACTGGCAAGCCAGGCAGTGGATGCCAATCTTTTCACTGAGATGGAATTGCAAGATCTTCTTCCCCAGAATGCCGCTCATTTTTCACAGATGGAAGGAATTCCACTCTTTCTTGATCACCTGGACCGGTGGCAGACCCAGGTACAGCAGGCATTTCGCAGCGTACTGGTGCAGACCACGATTCTCGTGACGGATAATAGCAACGAAGTGGTTTGGGAAAACCCAGAGGCAGCTTTGCTGCAAGGGAACCAAAGCGCTACAAAAGAGTTGACCAAGCAGAGGGGAGATGTTATCAGGGAAGAAGTACTGGAAAGACTCAATGATGCCTTGATTGCAAGCGAAGAAACATGGAACGTAATCCTCGATCGTTATGGTATTTGGCAGAAAGGAACCAGCCTTTGGGGAGAGGAAGTGCTCGTCGAGGTCAAGGATGACCCATTCGACCACCTCTCAACGCAGTTCCTGGAGACATATTTTGAAGAACTTGGAAGACAGGAAGAGATCCTGAGAACCACCCCGGTTCCCAGAGGAAGCGGTTCCTTCCTGGAACTATTTTGGCAGGATGCATAGCTATGAACCTATTTGCTGCAGCAAACGAAGCTGAAGAGCGGAAAAACCAACCACTGGCCTATCGGATGCGGCCACGAAACCTGGATGAGTACATCGGCCAAGATGCCATCATCGGCAAAGGACGACTGCTCAGGCGTGCAATACAGGCAGACCAGCTCTCTTCAGTCATCTTCTATGGGCCACCGGGAACGGGAAAAACCACCCTTGCAAGAGTCATTGCAAACACCACAAAACGGTACTTCTCTACACTTAACGCAGTACTCAGTGGCGTCAAGGAGCTTCGTTATGAGATTGAGGAAGCCCGCCAACGCTTGGAGTTATACAGCCAGGGTACGATTCTCTTTGTCGATGAGGTCCATCGCTGGAACAAGAGCCAGCAGGATGCACTACTGCCCTGGGTGGAAAATGGGACGGTTATCCTTATTGGAGCCACTACAGAGAACCCCTATTTCGAGGTAAATGCTGCTTTGGTGAGCAGATCACGCATTTTCCAGTTGAAGAGCCTTACCAGTGAAGATCTTTTTGCCATCGCAGCGCAAGCACTGGGGGATAAGGAACGGGGATATGGGGAGTATCCGGTGCAGTTTGAGGAAGGGGCATTGGAGCACTTGGTAGAGATTGCAAACGGAGATGCAAGGAGCCTGCTCAATGCCTTGCAACTTGCTGTAGAGACATCAATTGATATTTTTCCCCCACCTCCAGGAACAAGGATCTATATTTCCAAGGATTCTGCAGAACAATCGATACAGAAGAAGGCAGTGCTGTATGACAAGGAAGGTGATTACCACTTCGATGTCATCAGTGCCTTCATCAAGAGCATTCGTGGCAGTGACCCTGATGCCACACTCTATTGGCTTGCCAGGATGGTGAGTGCCGGGGAAGACCCGAAGTTCATTTTCAGAAGAATGCTTATCAGCGCCTGCGAGGATGTCGGATTGGCAGACCCATCGGCAATCGTTGTGGTTCAGGCTGACGCCCAAGCCTTTGAGCGTATTGGATTACCCGAGGGCCGCTTCCACCTGACCCACGCTGCACTCTATCTCGCAACTACCGAGAAGAGTAACTCTACCCTGGCTTTCTTTGATGCACTCAAGGGTGTTGAGCAACAAGCCCAGGATGAGGTACCGAACCACCTTCGTGATGGAAATCGAGATGCAAAAGGGTTCGGCCATGGCGAAGGATATCTCTACCCTCATGCCTATCAGGATCACTGGGTTGCCCAGCAATACCTCCCCTCCTCCCTGCAAGGAAAAGTCTATTACGAACCAAGTGACCAAGGCTATGAAAAGAGCATCAAGGAGAAGGTGCAGAGGCATAGGGAAGAGCAGCTCGAGAGTGCCCAAAGCGATGCCTTTGTCGAGAATCTCTCCTACTCACCGGGAGACAAGAGCAGACAGAAATGGGTTAATCGTACCATCAGTGAGCGAGGCACATTGCTCAAGGAGATCCGTGAGCGTCTTTTCCGAGGTGTGCAGCTCAGACGGAGTGACCGGGTGTTGGTGTGCAATGCTGGACATGGAATGTTGCTTTGGGAGGCGTATCGATCAACACCAGAAGGATTGGTGGTGGCCCAGGTAAGAAACAAGGACCAGGCTGAGCACATCAACCACTATGCTGAATCACTCTCCTCAGTTGAGCGCCCACATGTATATGCAGAACCCCTGGAAACATTGCTCTCCCACCTTGAACATGGATTGCAGTTTGAGGTTATCTTGGGAAGAAACCTGCTCAGCAGGGCAAAACTATCAGAACCACTGCTTGGCAGTCTTGTATCCCGTTTGGCTAAGAATGGTTCACTGCACTTTGCTGAAAGCGTACCTGTTTTAGGCTCAAGACTCTCTCACTTCATCAAGGGGGAGGATCGGCTATTGCTTGAGAAGGCGGAGACCCATCTCTACGGCGATCCAGAAAACCCGCTTACCAACTGGGATGAGAGTGACTTGGAAAATCTCTTCAGCGAGCGAGGTCTTGATGTAGATATCCGCTCCCTCAACTTATTTGAGCATAGGATGATGGAGAAACAAGACATCGAACGGTATCTCACCTCATCCTATCTCCCGGCATGGAAGACCTTGAGAATAAAGGTTGATGAAGATGCGTTGAGAAATGCATTAATTGAACAGTTGGCAAACCGTCCGCTTGAATGGAAACACCATCTTGCGATCATACATGCCTACCGAGAGGGAGCAATTATCAATGAATCCCAGAGCAGTGATGCAAAGCAATGGAAAGACGTACAAGAGAAAGTGCATGGAAGCAACTGATTACCTAAGAAGCACTTGCTATGGGAAGCTCATTTTTTTAGAAAATTTGACAGAGGGTTGTTGACAAAGAAAAGCGTTTAGGTCATAGTATGCAACGTTGAAACGCACTGGTGATGTAAACCACTGCTTCAGCTACCATGGTGGAAGTAGTTCAATGGTAGAGCACCAGATTGTGGATCTGGCTGTTGCGGGTTCGAGCCCCGTCTTCCACCCTAACCGGGTCGTTAGCGCGCTCGTAGCTCAGCTGGATAGAGCGCCGGACTTCGAATCCGTAGGTCGAAGGTTCGAATCCTTCCGAGCGCAGAGGTTTGGTTTTTTGAAATTTTATTGTCATGGGCCGCTAGCTCAGCTGGTAGAGCAGCAGACTCTTAATCTGCGGGTCAAAGGTTCGATCCCTTTGCGGCTCAATACATGGCGAACCTCGCTAAGGGGCAAGACATGCACCGCGAGAGTGGTGAAATTGGCAGACACGCCAGACTTAGGATCTGGTACCTTACGGTGTAGGGGTTCAAGTCCCCTCTCTCGCAAAGGACAATCCAAGTTGGACTGTCTGGCAAAACGGTTTTTTGCGAAAGTAGCTCAGTGGTAGAGCTCCACCTTGCCAAGGTGGATGTCGCGGGTTCAAGTCCCGTCTTTCGCTCTTAAAGCAGTCAGAAAATTTCTGGCTGCTTTTTTTGCTCTTATGTGATGTTGCTTTGATAGTAGACTGATTTGTATTATATTATGCATAAAAGATATAGCTAATATATATTTTGATCGAAACGCTTTCTCTTTTCCAAAAAGAAGGTATACTCTAGGTTCAAAGAGGCAAGGTAACGTTCAAGTGCTTAGTACCATCGTTTTCTCAATGTTGTTCATCTCAGTGTCCATATTGGCACTGGCAAGTGGGATACTTGTGCTCCAGAGCAACCATACAACCATCTCCAACCGAATCTTTTTTGCCCTGGTTACCGCGATTTCCATCTGGTCTTCAGGATTGGCCTTTGCCAATCTTGCCCCTACTCGGGATGCGGTTGAACTTTGGCGAAGGGTATCAGCCCTAGGCTGGGGTTCTGTGTATGCAATCTTTCTCCATTTCATCATCCTTATTTCCAGCAAGCGAGTTGGCAGGCGGCCATGGTGGTTCTATGCCGTGTTGTATACCCCTGCTCTCCTGACCATTCTTGCCTTCTCCATCCCTTTAGGGCTGAACGCAGAACCGTACCAGCTCAGGCACACTGAGTTTGGTTGGGTCAATATAGCTGAGCACAATATCTGGGATATCATATTCTACATATACTATGGAAGCTACACCATCCTAGGCTTGGTGCTTTTAGCATTATGGGGCAAGAAAAGCAATGATGCAGACATCAAGAAACAAGCCAGGCTCATTTTCTTTACCATACTCACCCTCTTGTTTGCAGCCACCTTCACTGACATCATCCTAAGCAGTATGGTTGGTAATCTCCCGCAGATGGCACCGGTTCTGATGTTGTTGCCTGTGACCATCATTTACAACACGATCAGAAAAGGCCAAGAGAAAGAAGAAAACCCCTTGCGATTCAGTTCCAGCTACATCCATATCATCATCAGCGTGGTGTTCTATGTATGTATCTCATTCATACAAGTCCGTCTTGAACCAGGAACCATTACCATAGGACAGCTCCATCTTGCAGAATCCACCTTCAGGGGCATCCTGACCCAGGTGCAGATGTTCATCTCCATCTACCTTGTATTGAGGGAGTCAAGACCCGGATTCATCATCTCCATGTTGATGAACACAACCAATCTGCTTAGCTCTCTCGTATTCTGGATCAGGATGGATTCCAATGCTCCAATTCCCGGGATCATATCCTATATCGGAGTACTGATTCTTTTGTTGATCATCAGAGCATTCAGAAAGCAATCGGCCACGTATATAGAAAAAATCCAATCACAGAGGCAAGATCTCAAGGAGTCGGAAAGGCAGCTTTACAAACTTGCCTACTACGACTCGCTCACCGGATTGCCGAGCAGGGAATATTTCATTGAAAAGCTCCAGCAATCCTTGGAACGGGCAGACAAACAACGTCAAAGAGTTGGTGTCATTTTCATCGATTTTGACTCCTTCAAGGCTATCAATGATACTGCAGGTCACATGGTGGGTGATCTGGTATTGCAACAGATCGCCCAACGGCTTACCAAACGAATCGGAAAAAAGGGAACCTTGGCAAGGTTTGGGGGAGATGAATTCTTGGTAGAGATACCGGACTTGGAAACTGATGAGCCCATCCATGCACTGACTGACTCCATTATGGAAACCCTGAAAAAACCAGCGATAATAGATGATGAGGAATACCATGTCTCGGCAAGTATCGGTATTGCAGTATATCCCAATGATGGAGAAAGTCCTGATACCCTGATCAAGAACGCAGATATTGCGATGTATGAAGCAAAAGGCAGAGGAAAAAACCAAGCCGTGTTCTGTACGGATGACATCAAGGACAGTACCACGATGAATCATACCTTGGTGAACAATCTCTACTGGGCACTGGACAGAGATGAACTGCAGTTGCTGTACCAGCCGAAGATATCGGTGGAGACCAATAAGATTATTGGGTTTGAAGCCTTGTTGAGGTGGAACAACAGTGAATACGGGGTTGTTAATCCGGAAGTGTTCATCCCCATGGCAGAACAGACGGGAAT
>NZ_JAEKNT010000285.1 GCF_016406725.1 Sphaerochaeta sp. S2
CACCACCACATGCCATATGTAGCGAATCCTTTGTGTCCTTAAGCGTCAGTTCATAATGCAAAGCTTTTGATTCGTTATTCTTAATACAAATAGCGGCGTCTTTTTTAGCTTGTTCCTCTACACCACCGCCACCAATTGTACCATAGAGTAATTGCCCATCCTTATCAACCAGCATCATACTACCACTGCCTCTAGGGCCACTTCCGGCCTTATTTGTAACTGTAACCAATGCTACTTCTTCTCTTTTCTCAATTAATTCGTTTAGATGTTTAATGAGTAGAATATCCATATAATCCTCCTATAAGACACCTTCAGCTTCTAGTTTTTCAACTTCCTCATTGGAATAATTAAAGAATTCCTTTAAGAGTTCTTTATTATGCTCACCTAGAAGCGGTGCACATTTTTCAATCGAACCTGGTGTTTCACTTAGTTTTATTGCAACGCCAGGCATCTTAAGAGATCCTGCAATAGGGTGTTCCACTTCTACAATCATATCCCTTGCTAAAACCTGCTCATTTGTCAGTACCTTATCAACATGGTTGATTGGTCCGTTAGGTACACCTGCATCATCCAGAATTTTACCCCATTCATCAGTACTCTTTTGCAAAAGCTTTTCTGCAATCAATGGACGTAAAGAATCATAATTCTTGTTTCGTTCTGGGTTCGTTGCATATTTCTCATCATCTACTATATCATTTAAATCAGCTACTGCACAGAATCTCTTCCAAATACCATCATTTCCAGCAGCGACAACGATTTTAGAATCTGCTGTATCGAATGGTTCAAATGGTACTATTGAGGTGTGTCTATTACCAGCTGGCTTTGGAACTTCTTTTGTCACAACATATCTTGCAATTGCATTCTCAAGCATTGCAACTTGACAATCCAGCATTGCAACATCAACCTTTTGACCGACATCTGTTAGGTTTCTATGATTTAAAGCTGCTAAAACACCAATCGCAGTGAATAAGCCTGCAGCTATATCACCAATTGATGGACCTACTCGAGTCGGTTCGCCACCCTTTTGACCAGTGATACTCATAATTCCACCCATTGCTTGTACCACCCCATCATAGGCTGGCTTGGTGCTATAC
>NZ_JAEKNT010000286.1 GCF_016406725.1 Sphaerochaeta sp. S2
CTTATTTTCCTAAGACTTCTCGAACAAGCGGCTGTTACCAAACCCGTTACTGATAATGATGTAACTTACGGCTATAATTGGTAATAACAATAGAATTTAAACTGAGGAGGAGCTAACCGCCCACCCCACTAACTGTATTATACATTTGAACGAATATTTTATTATATTCTTGTTGGGCTGCCAAGAAAGTATCTTTCGGTAAAATCTTAACACCTATCAATTTACAAAGTGATAAATAGTAATCTTCATCGCTCTTTAGGTCATCATTTCTAGTAATTGATTTTATTACGCTTTTGAGTAATCTATCATTTGCTCCGTCAAAAGATGAAATAGATTTATCGAAGTAAAATCTACCCAAATCTTGTAAGGTAGATTTTATGAATATCTCGTGGTCGATACAGTCACGCAGTTCATAATTAATATATTTAAATAGATTGTTACATATTTCAATTTCATTCTTAGTTAGCATTAAAACACCCCTATCCTTATTTAAGTATTATTTTACCACAGTTTATATATTAAAAAATAGTTATCAAGATTAATTGAATTGGAGGTGTATTCAATGGCAACAACCCGCTTAATTTCCATGCACAAGAATAAGGGGAAATCCGTAGCTGATTGTATTGCAGACCGCATAGATTATGCATTAAATCCTGATAAAACTAATAAGGGTGAATATGTTTCTTCCTACGAATGTGATCCCAAAACGGTAAAGGGAGAATTTATAATATCTAAGAAAATCTATGCCAATATTACAGGCAGAAAGCAAGGAAATGATGTGATACTATATCAGATACGCAGTAGCTGTCACAATAGTTTTCGCTAGGAGGAAAGCGAAACTAGATGAAGTATTCGAAAGGATTCAAGAGTTCCATAGTGCGTAGAGTGGTCGAGGGTGGGACAAAGAGTGTCTACCAGATCTCCAAGGAAACGGGGATATGCAGCACCACGATTAACAGCTGGATAGAGATGCATAAAGCAGGTAGACTGACCCTGGATTCCACAGATGAGCTGACGCCGTCAAACAGGAGTCCCGGAGAGAAACTCGCCCTTTTGTTGGAAAGCAAGATGCTGGACGACGAGAGCCGTGGAGAATGGCTGAGGAAGCAGGGGCTTCACTCCGAACATCTTCCCCTCTGGGAACAGGAGTTGGCCGGCATGGTACAGGACAAGCAGAGTGAACTGAAGAATGAGAACACCAATCTCAAGAAAGAGAAGAAACAGCTGGAGAAAGAACTGAAGGCCAAGGAACGGGAACTGGCAGTGAAGGAAAAGGCGCTGGCCGATGCGGCGGTGCTGTTGCTGCTCAAAAAAAAACATCAGAATCTGTTCCAGGAGGACGAGGAGAACTGACGTCCGAAGCCGAAAAGGCGGAGATTCTCTGCTTCATACAGGAAGCGAAGGACCAAGGGGTGGCCGAGAAGACCACTTGCAGGTTTCTTGGCATTACCCCTAGGACCATCCAGAACTGGAGGAGCAAGGGACTTCGTGACAAGCGCAAGGGCTGTAGTCGTCCCTCCAGCAAGCGGGCGCTCAGTCCTGAGGAATGGGACACCCTGTATGCGGTGGTTACCAGCAAACGCTTTGCAGATTTCACCCCCGAGCAGATTGTGGCAACTCTTGCACAAGAAGGAACTTACATAGCAAGCGCCTCCAGCATGTACCGGCTATTGAGAAGACGTGATTCCTTGGCCCATCGCAGTGAGAGCAGGAAGCCCCAAGCTGTGAGAGAAAGTACCGAGCTTGAGGTAACAGGTCCGAATCAATGTTGGGCTTGGGATATCACTTGGCTGAAAACCCCGGTGAGGGGGATGTTCCTGTATGCCTATACCATAATCGACCTGTTCGATCGCAGCATTGTTGGCTGGTGCATAGAGAAATATGAGTCTGATGAGCTTTCCAAGCTGTTGTTTGCCCGGGTGACCCGTGATCTGAAGGTTGTGCCAGCTATAGTCCATGCCGATAACGGCCACCCCATGAGGGGGATGACACTGGCGGTTTTCCTGGATTCGCTGATGATAAGCAGGAGTTACTCACGACCACGATGTAGCAATGACAATGCGTTCATTGAATCATGGCACAAGACGCTGAAGTATTCAGTCGGGTACCCCAAGATGTTCGAAAACCTGGAAGCTGCGAGGACATGGTATGCAAACTTTGTGTATTGGTACAACAACAGTCACCAGCATTCAGGTTTGGCTTATGCTACGCCGATGCAGGTCAGAACTGGCAAGGCAGCTGATTTGTTTTACGAACGAAACAAAACAATTAGGGAAGCAAGAGAAAGGAATCCCCTACGTTGGAAGAATGAAAAAACAAGGATTTATGCATTGCCGGTAGTCAAGACTACATACCGGCCTTTGAGAAAAGTGGTTTGACTAACAAGAGTCAGAAGAGAGGCGAAAACTACCTTGACAAATACCGTACGCCAGTCATTTAAGCCAGGAGAAATTACCCCAGAACTTGCTAATAAAATTGGCTATGAATTAGCCTTAAAATTTACCAAAGGCAATCATGCCTTTTTTGTAGCCACCCATATAGATAAGTCCCATATTCATAATCATATAATATATAATTCTACTTCTATAGACTATACAAGAAAATTTAGGGATTTTTTAGGCTCTGGAAAAGCCGTGGGGAAAATATCTGATCGCCTTTGCCTTGAAAATGGATTATCAATTATTGAAAATCCAAAGCGTGGGAAAAACCATTATGGTAACTGGCTTGGAGATAAAAAGTCTATTACCCATTCACAAAATTTACGAAATACTATAGATGAAATACTTTCAAAAAAGCCTACAGACTTTGATGATTTCCTCTTGCAAATGGAAGAAGCAGGCTATTGTATTAAACAAGGCAAATATCTTGCTTTTAAGAATAATGAGCAAAAGAGATTCATCCGTTTACGTTCTCTTGGTGAAGGTTATTTAGAGAAAGAAATTAAGGAAATAATTAAAGGTAAAAAGTCTTTTATCAATAGGGAAGAAGTAATTGAAAAACAACAATCTCCTGTCAATCTCTTGGTAGATATACAGGCAAAATTACAAGCAGGAAAGGGTGCAGGCTACGAGCGGTGGGCGAAGATTTTCAACCTAAAACAGATGGCACAGACTATCAACTTTTTAACAGAAAACAATCTACTTGCCTATGAGGATTTGGAGAAAAAGGCACAGGTTTCAACAGATAATTTTAATCACCTATCAGCTCAAATTAAAACTGCCGAAAAGCGTATGACAGAGATAGGAAATCTAAAAACTCATATCATTAACTATTCAAAAACTCGTGATATTTATACGGCTTATCGTAAGGCAGGATATTCTAAAAGATTCTATGAGGAACACACTGCTGATTTACTTTTGCACAAAGCTGCAAAGGTTGCTTTTGATGTATTAGAGGATAAGAAGTTGCCTACAATTAAGGTTCTGCAAGAGGAACATATGGAACTACTTTCTGAAAAGAAAAAAGCCTATGCAAAGTACCATTCTGCCAAAAAAGAAATGCAAAACGTACTGACTGCAAAGGCGAATATAGATCGGCTTCTAGGTGACGATTTAGCAAAAAAAGAGAAAGAAAAGTCACATGAACAAAGATAATATTTCTGTTGTTTTTAGCTCCCGGCGGGAGCGTAGCCACACAATTTATTGTGTGTTCAGTGGGGATTGGGGATACTCCCCCAACAAGCAGATTTGGCGAAAATTCCGTAAGGGAATTTTGAGCAAAATCGCAAGGTGTGTACCACCTTGCCCTGCTTGCGAATATTATTAGAGAACTCTGACAACAAGTTTCATCTATAGACAAAATAAAAAAGAACGGTTTAACTTTCCATCCTTTCTCCTGACTTGGTTTCTAGTATTCCCTTTGCGGTAGCCGTCATAATGATTAAATCATTATCATCCATTTCATCGAGTAGACTATCAAGTTGTCTACGCTGAGTAGATTTATCTACTTTTTTATTTGGAAAAAAGAATTGATCCACTGATACATCTAAAACGGTAACAAGTTCATAAAAAATTTGTAGGCTTGGATGCTGCCCACTATTCTCAATAGATGCAATATATCGTGGAGCAATGTTCATTATATCAGCTAATTGATTTCTAGATAGTCCCTTTATATTTCTTGCTTCTTTTATTGCTTGACCTAAAGCCTTAAAATCGTATTTTTCAACTTTTCGTTTCATAATTTATTTCACCCTACTACATTTTACAGTTCATCATTCCGCTTTGGATATGAGTATACATATCATATAAGTGAGTGTAATAAATCATATATATCTTGTAATTATTAATTTTGCAATCTAAAAGCTTATGGCGATAAATAATCATATCAATATCACAGTTTGATTTAATGCAAGACAAAAACGAGAATAATTAGGAAATTGTAGACAAAAGCTTAGAATTACAAACGTATATATTTCAAGATATAAATAGTAAAAATAGTCTTGACCGAAACGGTTTATCGTGTTTTAATACATATAAACCAATTCGGTTTATTAAATTTCAATGAGGAGGAAACTACTTGGAAAATTTTTTGAATTTACCTATGGAAAAACAAAATTTAATTATTGACGCCGCATTAAAAACATTTGCAATGCATGGATATAAAAAAACATCTATAAGTGATATAGCCAGTACCGCAGGAATTTCCAAAGCTATGGTATTCCATTATTTTGGAACAAAGAAAGAGCTATACCTGTACTTGGTAAATACGTGTGTCGACAGTATTAGCACTGAAGTTGTCGAAAAATTTGATGATAGTATTACAGATTTATTTGATAGGATTTTGCATACAAGCAAGCTTGAGCTTGCTTTGATGGAAAAACATCCTAATATTCCTTCGTTTATTCAAAGTGCATATTTTGAAAATGATGATGAAGTTAAGAAAGAGATAAGAACTATTTTTCGCAAAGATGATGGTAAAACTATAGGGAAAAAGATAACTTTTGATGGTGCAGATTTTTCAAAATTTAAAGACGATATTGACCCAAAACTTGTCATGAACATGATTGACTGGATTGCTGAGGGATACATGAGTAAAATTTCAGACGCTAAGGATACGGATTATGATGAATTATATAGGGTGTTTGAAGAATGTCTACAACTCTTTAAAAGGAATTTTTATAAATAATTATAAAAAAATTTGAAAGGGGAAATATTATTATGACAAAAAATGTAATTGAAATCCAGAATCTCACAAAGCAATATGGCAAGCATAGAGGGATTGATAATGTTAGCTTTTCTGTTAAGGAAGGGGAAATTTTTGGTTTCATTGGTCCAAACGGCGCAGGGAAATCTACTACCATTCGTACTTTATTAGCTTTGATTCATCCAACATCAGGAAGTGCCACTATTTTCGGAAAGGATTGTATCAAGGAAGCACCTGTTATTGCGCAGGATATAGGCTATCTGCCCTCTGAAACTTTTTTCTATGAAAATATGAAGGTACGGGATTTGCTGAGCTATGCGGCGACATTATACAAAAAAGACTGTTCAAAGAGGATTGAGGAATTAACTTTTCGCCTTAACCTTGATGTCACCCGAAAAATCCGTGACTTATCGTTTGGAAATAAAAAGAAAGTGGGGATTGTTGCAGGGTTACTTCACTCGCCAAAGCTCTTGATGTTAGATGAACCGACAAGCGGTCTTGACCCTTTGATGCAACAGACATTCTTTGATATTCTACGCGAGGAAAATCAAAAGGGAGTAACCATATTGTTTTCTTCCCACATTTTGAGTGAAGTTCAAAAAATGTGTAATAGAATTGCAATTCTTAAAGATGGGAAAGTAATTAGTCTTGAGAACATTGAAACTATGCGCTCCAATGCCTACAAAAAAATAATTCTTCATATGCCTGAAACAACTGAAATTCAGACGCTTGATATGGATGGTGTGGGCAACTTTGAACAAAATGGAGAGCAAATCAACTTTTTGTTCAAAGGAGATGTAAACATGCTTCTTGACAGTCTTCGACAACACCGTCTGCTTGATGTTCTGATAGAAGAACCGTCACTCGAAGAGATATTTATGCACTACTATATATAACTATAACGGGAGGTGAATTTTATGGGTGTTTTTCGATTTGAATTAAAGCAATACAAAACCTCAATTATAATATGGGCGTTGTCCTTATCGTTGGCGATTATGTTTCTTCTTCCAATGTTCAGCGGAATGCTGACGGAAGATAAATCGTCAGTCGTGAGTTCACTTCAAGACAACCCTATGATGGAAGCAATGGGGATTAGTGCGGAAAATTTCTTCAGCCCGCTCGGAGTGTACGCTTTTTTGAGCAGCTTCCTAATGCTCGCCGCTAGTATTCATGCTATCAATCTCGGTCTGTCGATTATAACCAAAGAGCATATGCAAAATACCGCTGATTTCTTAATGACAAAGCCATATAGCAGGAAGCAGATATTTCTTTCAAAGATGGCGGCAGCTTTATGTGCGATATTCATTATAGCCATTGCATATTGCATTGGTGGATTTGTGGCAATGTTAATCGTAACAGGTGGTGGTTTTGATTATACTATATTCACACTTTTATCACTTGTATTTCCTCTTTTGCAAGTTCTTTTTCTACTGATCGGCGTTCTAATCGGCGTAATTATTTCAAGGGTTGGCTCTACATTGCCGCTTGCGCTGGGGGTTGCTTTTGGACTTTATGTTACAGGGCTGTTTTCAAATGTCGTTAATAGTGATATTGCAAGGCGGTTTTCACCGTTCCGATATTTTAACAGCAACTATATTATGGAAAATGCACAATACGAAAGCAGTTACTTGATATTATATATCGTATTGCTTGTAATTTGCATAACAGCAAGCTATATAATTTCCATAAAAAAAGATATAAAGATGGTACTTTAGAAAGGGGTTACATATATGAAAGCAATTGTTTTTAAAGAGTTAAAAGCAAACCGAAAAGGCCTTTCTATGTGGATGTTCGGAATGCTGTTCATGGTGGCGATTGGAGCCGCAGAATACGGAACTGTAGTAGAAAATTCGGAGTCTATTATGTCGATGATGGATGCAATGCCCCGCATTGTAAAAGTAATATTCGGCATGGACATTCTGCCCGTGTATACACCCCTCGGTTACTATGTTTGTATGTACTTATGGTATAGCATGGTGGCTTTTGCTCATGCGATAGTGTTGGGGGCAACAATTATATCGAAAGAAGAAAGGGACAGGACGGCAGAATTTCTATATACAATGCCATATTCGCGTAAAACCATTATCAGTGGGAAAATCATCGCAGCCGTAATAAATGTTCTATGTATGACAATTTTTACATTCTTGTGTATTATTCTTACATTGGTCTCTCAAATGAACGGCGAGAGCATCATGCCCCTAATTTTGACGACTATGATTGGTATGTTTTTTGCACAAATGTTGTGCCTTGCTATTGGATTGTTTTTTTCGTCGCTGTTTAATTACCATCGCACAGCAATGTCAATGGCAATTTTATTCTTTGCGTTGTCGTTTGTTTTAGCAATAGTTATTGAATTTGTAGGAAATATTGAGTTTTTGAATTTTCTGACCCCATTCCGATATTTCTTTGCTCCATATGTTGTAACAAATGGGATTAGTTCAGTATATTTATTACTAAGCCTATTTTTTACTGGTGTTTTTGTTTTCCTCACTTATAAGTTATTCGAAAAAAGAGATATACATTGCTAAATGAAAGAGTTTTGACAAAAAAAGCTGAATGGATACTTTGTCCTACTTGCCAAAACAAAACTCGGATTAAAGTTCACGAGGACACCGTATTGTTAAATTTCCCGTTATATTGTCCAAAATGCAAACATGAAACTTTAATTAACATACAACAAATGAATATATTTGTTATCAAAGAGCCAGACGCAAAGATGCAGAGCCGATAGCACGCAAGATTAAAATTGCTGTTATCGGCTCTTTTTGGCTCTAAAATATAGCACCTAAACACAAAACCGTTGCTATACAACGATATTGCATCTGGCCTACTAAAGAGGCCACAGGTGCGCCCAAAAACGGCCGGCGTGCGTTTAGTGCCGGCCACTAAAAACAGAGGCCGGCAGCAACGTTTCTAGGCTTTCTCCACTAATAGGACAAACCCTTGGTCTATCAGCCTCCTGCGTATTCCATCCGGCATCGCATAGTCATCCGAAACCCCCAGATACCTGTTCCATGTCTCAGGATTGTACTGGGAGCTGACGATGGTAGAGGTACCCAACTCATCCCTTTGCTTCAGAAGGGTGAAGAGGATAATTGCCCTCTCCTCCTCAATATGAGTGATAAGAAAATCATCCAGGATGAGAACTTGAATTCTGGCGAAATACCGTACTTTTTTCTGGTATTTTGCCAAGTCCCTCCTTTTTAGGATGCACAGGTCTTCAAGTAACATGGTGAAGTCAGCGAAATGGACCCGATAGTCTGCATTGCAGGCCGCGACACCGAATGCCTTTGCTGCATAGGTCTTTCCAGCCCCACTTTCCCCTAGAATACAAAGATTTCTCCTGTCTTGGATGAACTCCAAGGTGGCTAGCTGGCTTATGATGTTGTCATTGTATATCCGTCCATTTCCAGTGCGCAAGTTCTCCATCTGGGCATTACAACCTTTGAGTTTGCCCAGCCTCAGGCTCTTTTCAGTCCGGTAGTTCTTTTGAGCTACGTATTCCTCTGTTATGAGCTCTCTCAAAGCCTGTATCGGTGTAAAGGAGGGGAAGCCGGGGGTCCTTGCCAAACGATCCAAACCTTCAGCCATCCTATCCAGTTGCAGGTATTCAAGCATCTCCTCTATATCTGCAGTGTTTTTTGCCATCATTTTTCCTCCTGTTTTTCAAGCAGGGCTTGTAATGAGTAGCGATTGCCATCGACCTTGAATGTGTCCACACACGCAGATGTTGTGTTTTCTCTCTGCACTACGCTCTCTTCCGGATCCTCTGCAAAGCTAATGAGGGTGTTCTTGATATAGTTGTATGAGCACCTTCCCCTGAGGACAGCTTCGCAACAGCATGCTTCAAGAGCTTCTTTTGAATATTTTTTGGCAAAGCCCAATACTCCCATACATTTTCGGTAAGCCTGTTCAGGGTATTCCACTCCTTCTAGCATCTTGTCGATGACAGCTCTGGTGTTAACTCCAATACTTGATGCCCATCCTTGGAAAAAGGGCACACTCCACTGCAGATAGTCCGAAAACATTTTGGGAAGGTGAGTAGGCTCCGTATTCCAGGAGCCAGGCGAATGCGAGCGCACCCATTTCCAGACGAGTTCCCCTCTTTCTGAATAAATGCTGAGCAAAGAGATAGTTGCACGAACCTCTACCTTCTGCTTCACAAAACGCTCAGGGATGCTGTAGAATGACTTATCAAACCGGATGTGGAAGTCTTGGTAGACTCTTACCTCTTTCCTTTCCAGATATTCGTAGTCTGTACCGGGCAGAGGTAAGAGCATTTCCCTTTCCTGGGAGTTGAACATCTCTAGCCTCGAGGAGGGCTTAGCGGTGAATGGCGCAGCATTCATGACTGCAAGACGTTTCCAAAGCTCGGCGTTCAGGTCTGCAAGGGAATAGAAGACCATTTCCTGCATCTCGACGAGTATGTGCTGGGTAACTATCTTTACCGCCCCTTCTACGTGAGGTTTAAATTTTGGTTTTCTGACTTTCGCGGGAAGCAACGTGGTATTGTAGTGGTCAGCCCATTCTTGGAAATCCTTGTTGATTACAGGGTCAATCCAATCCCTGTTCTCGATGACGGCCACCTTGCAGTTGTCATTAGTCGTCACTGGGGTAACACCTCCGAAGAAGTGGACTGCATTCGTATTTACAGCCAACCATCCTTGGATATTACATTTCACCAGGCCTTCTGCATAACAATAGTCACTGAACGACATCGTTGCCAAAAAGATGGTGACTTTTGTGTTGAAGTCTCCTGTATACAGGTTTTTCAAACGCAATTGCATTCCTGCAAAGTCCAGTTCAACATTTTGGCCTGGAAACCGGGGGATACGGCACGTAAGGTTCTTGGCTCCCAACCAATCGCTGAAGTGTTTGCAGAATTGTCTGTAGCTATAGGGTCTTCTCATTCCCTCAGGAGAAGGCCTGTTCCCGACAGCATTGTATTTCCGCCACAGACGCTTAAGTGTCTGTCCCTTCTTTGCAAGCACCTTGTAAATGGCCTCACAG
>NZ_JAEKNT010000287.1 GCF_016406725.1 Sphaerochaeta sp. S2
AGATTATTCCTCTTCGCAACCAGGTTGGCAGGAAAGGCCTTGATCTGCCTGTTGAAGTAATCTGCATGTAGATTATATTCTGCAATTGAATCAACTAATAGACTTTCGATCTCGTACATCTTCTCAAAATAGGGTCCATACAGATTGTATGAGGGGTCAGCATAGAGTTCCTTTTGCAGTACTGCCAGCTCTTCTTCCAGTTCACGGTACAGCTCACTCTGTCTCTCGACTGTATCAGCAGTCTCAAAGCCAGATACCACCTTTTGCAGCGGACGTTGGTCCCCAAGCAGTGAGGCAAGTGTTGCAGCATACTTGAAACGCTCAGAAATCTGCGTTTCCACCGTCTCTCTGGAAAGGGAGGCCTGTCTCTGATACCCACTCAGTCGCCTGACATTGTTGCTGTCAATTCCCAATACTGCGAGGGCCAAAAGAAACACAACAACCGCAATGCTGATTACAGCACTGCGGCGGTCCTTGAAATAGGGCTTTTTATCGGACAATCTTGGTTCCCTTACCCTCATAAAGGGCACCATAGAGATGCTCAGGGTCTGTGATAAGCCCCTCATTACCGGTGGAACGTACAAAGTCAACAATTGCCTGCACCTTGGGAAGCATGCTTCCTGGAGCAAAATGGCCTTCATTGATGTACTGCTCTGCTTCCTCTACGGTAATGGTATCGAGCGTCTTTTGGTCAGGTTTTCCAAAGTTCAAACACACCTTCTCAACAGCAGTAGAGATGACAAACAGATCAGCCTTCAACTCCTTGGCCATTAGGGCTGCTGCCAAATCCTTGTCGATGACTGCCTCACGTCCGGTAAGATACCCCTCTTCATCTCGAACAACAGGGATACCACCACCACCGCCAGCGATAACTATGATGCGGTTCTCCAGCATGGTTCGAATCGTGTCGATTTCCACAATGGCTTTTGGCTTGGGGCTTGCAACAATACGTCTATACCCTCGACCTGCATCTTCTGTGCAGACCCATCCGTCCTTATCCATATGGTATTGTGCATCTTCCTTACTCATAAAGGAACCAATTGGCTTGGTCGGTTTCTGGAATGAAGGATCGTCATCAGATACCTCTACCTGGGTAACCACAGTGGCGACCTGGGGATTGAGTTGAATGCGATTGAACTCATTTTTCAATGCCATCTGTAACTGATACCCGATTGCTCCTTGTGTATCTGCGACACAGCTATCCAGGGGAACAGTGTGCAAGATGGAGCGGGAGAATTCAGCACGAAGCAGGATATAACCTACCTGTGGCCCATTTCCGTGTGCTATGACCACACGATGGCCTGCCTTAACCAATTTTGCAATATGAGCAGCCGTTTTCCGGGCTGCCTCATACTGGGCAGAAACGGTAACATGCTTGGGGTCTTCGATCAGGGAGTTTCCCCCGATGGCAATGACAATTAATTTACTATCCATATTCAATCCTTCCTTACTAATGCAGAACTAGCGTTCAATCCTAATCATAGCATGACTGCAACAAATTGCAACAACTTTACCAAGCAATTTACCTCTTTGGGTATTTGACCCATATCCATTCTTTCAGATACACTTGCGCAAAGTTAAGTGAGGAACCCATGGAAACACAGACAACAGCATTGGACAAAAAAGAGTTCTTTCTCTTTGCCCTGTACATCACAGGAATGATCGTGGTTAACACCGTTGGAAGCAAAATTATCAGCCTCTTTGGTGTAAGGGTATCGGTAGGAATCTTTTTCATGCCTGTGCTCTTCTTGGTTACCGATATTGTAGGAGAGGTAAAAGGTCACCAGCATGCCTCAATCTTCGTAAAGTACTCCATCATTATGCTGGTTATCCTGTTTGTGGTGACAGGCTTGTTTGTCCAGATCAAGCCACATGAGACATGGGACCTGCAGACTCAGTATCAGCAAATTTTTGGCATGAGCATGCGTATGAGCCTGGCAAGCCTTATCAGCTTTGCCATCAGCCAGACAATTGACATCTCAATCTTCCTGCAATTCAAGAAATTGAATAAGGGAAAAATGCTTTGGCTCAGGAACAATCTCAGTACAATGACCAGCCAGTTCATCGATACAGTTATCTTTATGTTTATCGCATTCTACCAACTCACACCTAAGTTTACCGTTGCCTATGTGTTCTCCCTGATCATCCCCTATTGGCTCTTTAAAGTACTCTTTGCCCTTATCGACACCCCGCTCTGTTATCTTGGGGTAAAATGGATGGCAAAACAGAAGTAGTGACTTTCCTTTGGGAAAAAGATTGAGTACCTTTGGTTCAGACGAGTTGCACACTTGTCTGAACGTATTTGTAATATTGGAGGCGCTATGTCTGAACAGGAACTGATGCCGATTGAGCAACTGCTTCCCAATAATCTATTCATACTCCCGGTTACTGGTAATCCGGTGTTCCCAGGACTATTCACCCCGTTGATGATCACTGACAACCAAGATGTCGAAATCGTCAACCAGGCTATAAAGCACGGTGGCTTCCTTGGACTTCTGCTTGTCAAAGAAGACAATGACGAAGAAGAGTACTCAGAGAAAAATCTCTATACGATAGGGACTGTTGCTAAAATCGTTAAGAAAATCAAACTCCCCGATGGAGGAATCAGTATCTTCATCTCAACGCTGAAGCGTTTTGAGACCAAACAGTACTATCCCAGCGGCCCCTATCTGGTCGCAGAGGTTCAGTACCTTGAGGATATCGAAGATGAGCAGGAAGAACTCCGCGCATGGACTCGACTCTTGCTCACTGAAATGAAACAGCTGACTAAGAACAACCAACTCTTCAGTGAAGAGATGCGTCTTAACATGGTCAATATCGACCATCCAGGAAAATTGGCGGATTTCATCGCCAGTATCCTGAATGTAGAGAGAAAACAACAACAGGAAATTCTCGAGACCCTGGTGGTACGGCGACGTATCGAAAAAGTCTTGGTATTTATCAAGAACGAGCAAAACATCGCCCAGGTCCAGGCCAAGATCCAGGCCAGGGTAAACCAGAAGATTGAGAAGAACCAACGGGAGTATTTCCTACGTGAGGAGCTGAAGTCCATCCAACAGGAATTGGGACTTTCCACAAACCCCAAGACCGATCTGATCAACCGCTTGAAGACAAAATTCAAGAACCTTCCCCTATCAGATGAGGCGAAGGAGACCGTTGACCGTGAGATGGGTAGACTTGAGGGAATGGATCCGTCCAGCCCCGAGTATTCCCTTACCAGAACCTATCTGGAGATTATCAGTGACCTTCCCTGGAAGGAACCAAAACCTGAGAACTTCAGCATTGAAAGTGCCAGGAAAATCCTTGAGCGTGACCATTACGGCATGAAGGACGTAAAGGATCGTATCCTTGAGTTCCTCGCAGTACGAAAGAAAAAACAGGACACCAAGGGTTCCATCATCTGTCT
>NZ_JAEKNT010000288.1 GCF_016406725.1 Sphaerochaeta sp. S2
GAATGCTGGGTCATCCAGCCTTTCAGCAGTACCTGGGGTGTAGACGAAGGTAGGACCAACTGCATTGACCGTAATATTGCTTGGGGACCACTCAGCGGCTAATACCTTGGTGAGCATATTCAGTCCACCTTTTGAAGCACAATAGACAGCCTCATGGGGGATAGCCACCACAGAAGCTTGGCTGGATATGTTCACGATGCGACCTTTCTTCCGGGAGAGCATTCTCTTTCCTGCTTCCTGGCAACAGAAGAAGGTTCCTTTCAGGTTCAGATCCATCATCCAGTCCCAGTCTTCCTCGGTAATTTCCTCGGCTGGAATTGGATTACCCATTCCTGCGTTGTTCACCAGTACATCGATCGGACCCATTTCATCCTCAATACGGGAGAAACAGTCCTTGATGGAGTCCACTCGTCTCAAGTCAAGCTTGAAGGCTTTGCATTCGCCCCCTTGTTCCTGTATGCCGGCAGCAACCTGCTCAAGCGCATCAATATCTCGTGCAGTAATTGCAACCCTTGCCCCTTCTGAGGCAATAATCTCTGCCAAACCCTTGCCTATGCCTTTACTCGCCCCAGTTATTACCACCAATTTCCCTTCCAAGGTAGAACCAAACCGCTTTCCTTCCATACCTGCATCTCCTTCTCTCTTTGTAGCCTACGACGCGGCTAGGGTGCAGTCAATATGTATTTCTCACTCTCAGTTGTTGACAACCTCTACAATTCTAATCATAGTCACAGGTAATTCAAGCCAACTGGAGTCTCTACCATGCCGAGAGAGAAAGAATCGATCTACCGGGGCGATACGGGTGTGAGGGTGTTCCTTATTACCATTCTGCTTACCGGTCTTGCTTACGGGCTGTATCGTGGAATTCAGGACAACTATCTTGCAGAGATAGTAAAGATATCTGAATTTGAACGGGGAATTGTAGAATTCTTTCGGGAATTACCGGGGCTCCTGCTTATCTTCATCCTCGCTTCCATGTATCGATTCAGTGAGAGTACTGTCTACAAGGTAGGTACACTTATCATGCTTTTCGGTTTGCTTGGCTTGTTGTTTCTCGGCTCCAGCAAAGTAGTGGTAATCCTCTTCATGGTTGTCTTCAGTAGTGGAGAGCATATCATTATGCCGATCAAGAGCTCGATGTCCCTCTCCTTTGCAAAGAGCGAGAAGGGAGGAGCCAGCCTAGGGGTAACCTCAGCAATCAGTCATGGGGGAAATATCGGTGGTTTTGTCATTGTCTCCATTCTCTTCTTGGTCCTGGGTCGCCTTGGGTATGCAAGGGATTCAATTGTTGGGTTCAGGGTGATATTCTTCCTCTCAGCATCCTTGCTCTTCTCAGCAGCAGTTATCGTACTCACGATGAGAGACCGTGGAAAGCCGGTCAAACGAAGCAGGTTGTACTTCCACCGAAAGTTCGGGAAGTTCTACATGCTCGAGATATTCTATGGAGCAAGAAAGCAGATATTCCTTACCTTTGCTCCCTATGTCCTGATCCTATTCTATGGAGCTGACACCTCAGTAATTGCGATGCTGCTCGCCATCTGTGCAATCTTCGGTATGTTGCTCAGTCCTGTTATCGGAATATTGGTGGACAAGCTTGGATATAAGACCATCATGGTAGCCGATACCATCATTCTCGTGGCGGTCTGTTTGCTTTATGGTTTTGCGCACCGGATATTCCCGATGGAAATTGCATTCATTGTGGTGTGTGTCAATTTTGTACTCGATTCAATTATCAGCCTTGCGAGCATGGCAACCAATGTGTATGTGAGAGACCTCTCCTCTTCCCGTGAAGAACTCACCGCTACCCTTACAACGGGTATCTCGGTCAATCACCTGATCAGTGTCATGATCGCCCTGCTTGGCGGACTTATCTGGAAAACGCTCGGCATTGAAGTTCTGTTCTCCCTCTCTGCAGTCCTTGGTTTGGCTAACTCGGTGTTTGCAGCAACGATTAAAAAACCGGAGAACCGAACACTCTACTGAGCAGGAAAGCAATAACAAAACTCAAGGAGTAAGAGATAAAGGTAGATGAAGCAAAGCCCATATGTTGGGCTTTGTGTGCTTCATCCATTCCCTCCCTCCTCACTCTCCTAAACTGGACCAAGAAACGGATTGCCAGAAATACCAGCAGGGGAAGGAAATATACGGGATACATCCCAACAAACACAAACACTGCACTCACCAGATAGGCAGCCAAGCCTTCAGTTGCAACCAAGCCAACACTGCCTCGTTTTCCCAGGAGAATGGAAAGTGTTTTCCTTCCATTTGCTGTATCACCTATTCGGTCACACCCATTGTTCACCGAGAGGATCATACCAATAAGCAAAAGGAAGGGAACAGTTGCCGCAACCTCCCTGCCACCAAGGGGAACTCCCAGAACGAAGAGCGTGATCAGAAAGAGGACACTGCCCAGGAAGCCTCCGGCAAACAGTTCACCAAACGGAGTCCTGCTGATCGGCAGCGGCCCGGCTGTATAGAAGAAACCAACAAGCATGCATAATCCACCAACAAGAATGAGATACAAGCTGGTCATATAAGCCAGAACAAGGCCCAGCATAGCAGCCAGGGCGAACAGGGTAAGGGAGATAAGCAAGGCAGAGAGCGGGTTCACCTGTTCATGTACAAGCACTTTCTCTTTCTCCTTGGTATAGGTAAGGTTATCTGTCCCTCGGTAGTAATCGAAGAAGGTATTGAAGCCGGTGGTTCCCATATCGACAAAGAGAGTTGCAAACCCCATGATCACCCAAGGGAGCAAGGGTACGTTATCAAGCATATTTAGCGCATATAGAGAGGCACAAGCGAAGGTCCCCATGCTGATGACCTTCGTTCGCATCTCTACGATATTAAGGAACTGGCGTATTGTCATAAGGAAATTATACTGTTTTTGTGGGATATTTTCCATGCTTCTTCACTTTACCACTTGATTTTCACATAAACCTCCTTGTATTCTGTTTTTGCATATTAATACCAATGATATGCAGTCCTACCCATCTGGCAAAAAAAATATTATGCTCAGAAAGTGGTTCTTGGAAAAATAAAGCAGGAATTAACACCTGCGTGAATATCATATACAGGAGAAACATATGAAAAGAAAACAGCTGTTCCTAATCGCTCTTTTGGCCTTGGTCATGAGTGTATCCCTTTTTGCTGCAGGAGATAGTGAAGAAGCACAGAGTGGCGAACTTGATAGAAGCAAGTACTTCATCACCGTTGCAACCGGACCTACCAGCGGTCTCTACTACCCAATCGGAGGAGCGTTCTCTTCTGTATTCCAGAATAAGCTTGGCTACAAGTCATCAGCACAGGCAACCGGCGCTTCAGCAGAGAACGTCACCCTGATCAGGGAAAATCGTGCTGAGATGGCCATTGCCATGAGTGATGTGGTAGCACAGGCATACCAGGGTTTTGGTGCTTATGAGGGCAAGGAACCTGCTACAGAGCTTCGCGCTCTGCTCGGTCTCTACCCCAACTACGTACAGCTGGTTACCACTGACAAGACCGGAATCAAGAAGTTCACCGATCTGAAAGGTAAGCGTGTCGGCATCGGCGCCCCCAATAGTGGTGTTGAGGTCAATGCAAGAATGATGTACGAAGCACACGGCATGAGCTATGCAGACAGCAAGGTTGACTACCTCAACTATGGTGAGGCAATCGCCCAGTTGAAGAACAACATGGTTGATGCAGTCTTTGTAACCAGCGGCATTCCCAATGCAACCATCATGGAGCTTGGCACCACCAGCAAGATTGTACTCGTACCCATCGAAGGCGAAGGTCTTGCAACCCTGAAGAAGAACTATCCCTTCTTTGTTGAGGCAACCATTCCTGCTGATATCTATGACACCGATAGTGATATCCAGACCGCCACGGTCCGCAATATCATGATCGTGAATGAAAGCCTCCCTGTCGATGTAGCATATGACCTGACCAAGGGAATCTTCGAAAACATCGAAGACATCCAGGCAGCACATGCTACGGCAAAGAAGCACATCACCCTTGAGAACAGTCACATCGGTGTGGATATCCCCTTCCATGAAGGAGCTATCAAATACTACGAGGAAGCAGGACTGTAAGCATTCTTGATGAAAAGCAGAACACAACGTAGTATTATTGTTGTTGTCCTCACCCTTGTGGTGGGGACACTGCTTCTCCTCTTCTTACAAAGGCCAGGTCTTGCCTTGGTGTTGCGTGACCAGCAAACCGGGGAGGTGCTGGCCTCGATTCCCGTTGAAGAGGGAGAGCAGCTCACCTACCGTTGGATCCATTCAGCTGAGTTCATTCCCTGGATTGAGGAATTCACCATCCAAAAGGATGGATCATTCCACCTAGACACCATCAAGGTAGCAGGCTTCGGAGCTGGTATTCCTGAGAACAAAGGCGTAACATCTGTGAAAGACGGTATGGTTGTCATGGAACAACTGGACCAAGTGTTTGGCGAAATTCGTTGGATCCATTCCCAAACCGCATTAACCAGCATTACTGTTGGAGACACCATCTTTATCACCGGTGAGGATGTACCCCATCATATTCCGGTAGAATTAACTATAGAAGGAGTAGGAACCATATGGCCAAGATATCCCTTGACGAAATGAATCCTGCCATGAAAAGCAAACAGGAGCAGCTGCTCAGCAAGTTCGAGAAAGAATCGAAGACACGCAAATTCGACCACTATCTCCTTGCCCAGGGGCTGTATTGGATTTCCATCATTGT
Organism: Sphaerochaeta sp. S2; assembly: GCF_016406725.1. GTDB lineage: Bacteria > Spirochaetota > Spirochaetia > Sphaerochaetales > Sphaerochaetaceae > Sphaerochaeta. Next base: position 4,708 of record NZ_JAEKNT010000288.1, read on the forward strand.
AGCACTCTACCACTTTGGTACCTCATTCATAGGGTATCCGGCAACACATCTGCACCGCTCACTCCATGTTGCCATGATTCTATTTATGACCTTCTTCCTCTACCCTGCCAACAAGAAAGCAAGCAGGAAATCCATTCCATGGTATGACATTGTACTGGCAATTGCCTCACTTGCAGTGGCAGCATATGTCTGGATTGACTACATCAACTTCATAAACCGAATGGGAAGTCCCAATACCATGGACGTGATCATGGGAACCATCCTGATACTCGTGGTACTGGAAGCAAGCAGGCGGATTTCTGGATGGCCATTGGTGATTCTCAGTCTTATCTTTTTGCTGTATGGGCTCTTTGGAAGAAATCTTCCAGGGATTTTCATGCATCGAGGGTATGACTGGAAAGCTCTGGTTAACCATATTTTCATCAACACAGAAGGTATCTATGGTACTTCAGTGGATGTAGCGGCCTCATATATTTTCTTGTTTATCATGTTTGGTACGGTCATGAATAAGTGCGGTATGGGACGGTTCTTCAATGACCTGGCCCTTGCCTTTGCAGGAAGCTCCAAGGGTGGTCCGGCTAAGGTGGCAGTCATTGCAAGCGGGTTCCTTGGTTCCATCAACGGAAGTGCTGTCGCCAATGTAGTTACCACTGGAGCCTTCACCATCCCACTGATGAAAAAAACCGGGTATTCCAATGAGTTCAGCGGCGCTGTAGAGTCAAGTGCCTCTGTTGGTGGGCAGCTTCTTCCCCCTATCATGGGAGCTGCAGCATTCATCATGGCTGAGATGCTCGGCGTCAAATACAGTTCCATCGTTGTAAGTGCAGCAATACCTGCCCTGCTCTACTACCTCGGTATCTTGGTACAGGTCCAGCTTCGTGCTTCCAAGCTAAACCTTGAGGGACTTCCCAAGGATCAACTGCCGAAGTTGAAGGATGTGATGCGGGAGCGTGGACATCTCTTGATTCCCATCGCCTTCCTGCTCTACATGCTGCTCTTCAGTGGAGCCACAGTCATCTTCTCCGCCTTCTGGGCAATAGTTGCCACCATCGCGGTCAGTATGGCAAGAAAGACAACCAGAATGACACTTCGCCAGATTCTCGATGCGTTTTCTGAAGGTACCAGGGCGGTAGTCTCTGTAGCCGTTGCCTGTGCTGTGGTGGGAATCATCATTGGTGTGGTTAGTCTTACCGGGTTTGGACTCAATATGGCCAATGCCATCATCCAGCTTGGACGGTCCAACCTGATGTTGACGCTCTTCCTCACCATGATCACCTGTATGATCCTCGGTATGGGCCTTCCATCCATACCGGCATACCTGATCACCGCTACCATGGCAGCTCCGGCCCTTGTTAAGCTTGGCATCCCCCCATTGGCAGCCCATATGTTCGTCTTCTATTTTGCAATGTTTGCCAACATCACCCCTCCTGTTGCTCTTGCATCATTTGCAGCAGCAGGCTTGAGTGGCGGAGATCCCATGAAGACAGGCATACAATCGGTAAAACTCTCACTGGCTGGTTTTATCGTTCCCTACATGTTCATCTACAACTCAGCACTCCTGCTCATTGATGTAACACCGCTGGTTGCGCTTCGTGTAGCAATTACCGCCATCTTGGGAGTTCTCTTGATAGGTATGGCAACAGAGGGATACCTGTTCAAGGACATGGTTTGGCCTGTACGTATTGCGGCCTTCCTGGGAGCCCTGCTCTTGATCTCTGCAAACGTGGTGCAGGATGTAATTGGTTTCTCTTTGGCGGTTCTGGTCGTACTCTTCCAGTTCTATAGGAAGCACAAGAAACAGATTGCCTAAGACAGGAGTCTCATACGACCTTGCTTCTGAAATGAGGCAAGGTCAATTTTTTCTCCCCCAGAAAGACGGCTTTCTTCAGCTGCAAAAGCCATAAAATGGCTTTCCAATGAGGTGGAAAGATCACTGGTACTGTGTATATCCAAAGAACGAACACGTGCGATAAAATCAGTAATCAGGTGCTCGTCTCCACCCCCGTGGCCATCCCTTTTCGTATTGAGCTGATAAGTAATATGTTCCTTGGTCGAGAAAACATCAATGGTAATCTCACCACTCTCCATGTCCCCTTTTAGTTCCGCCTTGCTGCCCATTACCCGTATACTCCTATGTGTATCCATGGTAAATCCAGACATGGTAAAGTTGGCGATAACACCATTTGAGAACCGTGCACTTACACTTTGGTGATCAACCACATTATTGTCACAGTGGTATACACACCTCCCATACGGACCTTCTTTCAACGCCTTCTCCCGCCCCTCGTAGGAAAGGTCAGTGGTAATGACATTCACAGGCCAGAGAATATTCTCACCCAAGTAGATTTTCTGGGCAGCATAGGGACACTGTTCAAGCACCGGACAACCATCAGTGCATCGTAACGGAGCTCCCTTTGGTGCTTTATCTTGTTTGAAATGAAACAGATCACCATAGCTGGAGAGCGTTTCGCAAGAACTTCCGGCAAGATAGCGAAGAATGTCCATATCGTGACAACTTTTAGCAAGGATCATAGGACTGGATTCTTCTCTCTTCCTCCAGTTTCCCCTCACATAGCTGTGCGAGATATGGATATGGCCTACATTCTCATTCAATTCGATACCGATCAGATCACCGATGGCCTTCTCCTCGATGAGTTGCTTGATTTTGGTGAAGAACGGAGTGTATCGCAGTACATGGGAGATGCTTACCAGGCTTTTGGTATGTTTTGCTTTTTCTGCAATCTGGGATAGCTCACCCAAAGAAGGAACAACCGGTTTCTCACAGAGTACTGGATATCCCTCATCAATTGCCTTGAGAAGAGGCTCCAAATGCATTGCATCTTGGGTTGCAATGATAACAACATCAAAATCCTGGTGTGTGGAGGGAAATAAATCCTTCCAGTCGGATACTACAAGTGAAGACCGAATAGTATGTTCCTCTGCAATTGTAGTACGTTTCTCTTGATCAGGTTCTGCGATGGCTGTTATACGAAGATCTTGCGGTCGGGTTTTTGCGTAGTCGGCATACACATACCGACCCCTGCTCCCCCCGCCCAACAATGCGGCGCGAATTGGGTTCATGAACTTCTCCAAAAAGATATAGTAAAAAATGCCTTATGACTCTAGGACCCAGGTAGCACTATGTCCCTTATCATCCCCTCTGCATGGTGGGAAGCGCTTGCCTTCCTCCATGTTGACCGTCTTGTCGGGATGTTCTGAGCAGTGATAGACTCCAGCAGTCTCACACTGTGAGCCGGTTTGGGTAGAGACTTCCTCTTTTGGGGCTTCCTCTTTCTTCTCCTGCTTGGGAGGTACTGGTGAACTGGCTTTCTGAACAGGCTTTTCTGCTTGTGGTGCACTCTGTACAGGTTTAACCGGTTCCTGCATCTTCGTTGCATCACCTTTCTTACCGAGTAACAGCCATTGCACAATAATTGCAGCAGCTCCTACCAACAGGACTAAAATAACAGCGACAGTCTTGACCTGTGTGTCCTGCACAGCAAGCAGAATCAACACAACGATGAGTACCATAACCACTAGATAGACGATAGTAGTTTTTTTCAGACGCTCTTTCTCGTAGCTTGTGTTCATAGCTTCTCCTATCTATGTATCGTTACCCAAGAGGGGAACTTATACGCTGTATACTACTC
>NZ_JAEKNT010000289.1 GCF_016406725.1 Sphaerochaeta sp. S2
CTGCAGGGGACTTTCATGGGGAGTCGGGCCTTGATGGCCCCGTTTTCCCACCTCGACAGAGACAAGCAGTACAGGAAGAGAACGGCATTGATGCCATGATCAGGCTCTTGCATACCTATCCAGGAGAGATAAGCATCATCAGCGTTGGGCCACTGACCGACCTTGCATTGGCTATGCAGAAAGATGGAGAGGTAGCACAACTCGCCAAGCAGATCATCATCATGGGAGGCTCTTTCAGTAATGGAAATGTTACCGCTTTTGCTGAATTCAACACCTATGCAGATCCAGAGGCAGCGCAGGTTGTCTTCTCCAGTGGTGCCAAGTTGGTGCTCTTCCCCCTCGATTGTACCAGACAGGTTACCTTGAGCCCCTCACGCCTGGAAGGCTACCATACGATCAAGACGAATTCGGCACAGGTATTTGCCGCTTGCATGGACACCTACCAAGCCAACTATACCCGTCAGAAGCAAGGTTGGCCACAGATGCATGACCCCTTATGTGTGGCCTATCTAGCCGATCCTCAGAAAGTACAGACTGAGTACAAGCGAGTCTGGGTTGATTGCCAGAGGGGCCCTTCCTATGGAAGAACCATCAAGGAAGAGACAAAAAACAACGATGGAGTGCATATTGCCACCTCCATCGATATTCCTTGGTTCTGGTCGCTGGTTGATAAAGCTTTTGCTGTCCTCCCCTAGTGGAAGACAACCAGATCTTCCAAGCGTTCGCGAATCTTCGGCCGTTCTGCTTCAGCAGGATAGCCGAAGGTTGCGAGCAAGGAAGCTTGCCACTGATTACCATCGAGTGACAGTACATCAAGAACCTGCTGTTCATGAAAACCTTCAATGGCACAGCTTTGGATACCCATCAGGGCAGCCCCTGTCATCATATTGGCTATTGCCAGATATCCTTGGCTCTTCAACCAACAGTCCAGACGACCTTCCTGTTTGAGATAATCATAGTAGGGACGATAATCGTCAATGAACACATCAATAGGATCGGGGAATCGCTTTCCACGACTATGCACCAACTCTCCATCAGGATTGGCGAATGCAGCTTTCCTCACCATTACAGCAACGGTAAAGGCACTTGTTGCCACTGACTCCTGGTCAAAACATGCATGAAAGAGTGCTGTTTTCTTTCCTGCACTCCTCACTACATGAAAGGACCACAGTTCAAGACCAAAGGACGTGGGAGTCAATCTACCGTATTCAAGGATCTGTTTCAGTTGAGCATCACTGACATTTCTCTGTTCATCATAGCGTTTACAAGCAAAGCGATGTTGCATGGCATCGATAAAATCCATCAGCGCACCTCACTCGCAACCTGCAAGGCGACCTCAATCATGGGGTACAAGCCTACTGTGCGCATCTCATCGCCAAAGCCCTGACCGGTTACACAACTGTCTGTCATGGTAAGCAGACTCAATGCATGTTTCTTTGTCCATGCAGCAGTACTGTACAAGGCATAGGTTTCCATATCCTGTGCCAAAGCACCCATCCTTGCCCAAGCCTGCCAACTATCCTCTCCCAGTGCATTGTAGGAAGAAAAAAGGTCACTGGAAAACACCATACCGGCATGCATGGGTATATCAAGCTTCTTGGCTTCCGCAAGTGCCCTTAGAAGTAGATTGGAATCGCAGACGGGACTGAGACTTCCCTTCAGGTTATAC